>NZTV01000026.1 GCA_002703245.1 Microbacterium sp. | reverse complement strand
TCAAACTCCGAACCGCCATCCTCGCCTAAGAGCCGGGAGCCACCCGGCCACCCCCACGCCGTCGCACACACCAGCCGCCACCATTCATGCGACAGCCTCCGTTGTGCAAAGGACACCACATCCTCAAACACCACGGCGGCTGGGGACTGGAGCATCGCGACGACGGTGACGTGATCTGGACGTCACCGACCGGTCGAAGATACCTGGTCAGACCGGAACGGAGAGTCCCGGTCTTCCGGCCCGACCCCGAACCTCGGGTCCCCACCGTCGCGCCCTTCTGACCCTCCCGAGCCGAGAGGCCGGCCGGATCACAGCGCGCGAAGCGCCGCGGCGACCCCACCCTCGTGCACCGTGTGCGTCGAGGCGTTCGCGGCCGCGCGCACCTCGTCGGGGCTCTGGCCCATTGCGATCGCACGACCGCCGTTGCGCACCGCCCACTCGAACATGCCGATGTCGTTGCGCCCGTCACCGATCACGAGCACGTGCGCCGGATCGAGGCCGAGGTCGGCCCGCACCATCTCGAGCGCCGTGCCCTTGTCGACGCCCTGGGGGGCGATGTCGAGCCACGCCGTCCACCCGACGGCGTACGAGACCTCGTTGAGGCCGATGCGTTGCACCAGCTCGAGGAATTCGCCGTTGGTGTTCTCGGGCGAGATCACCACGACGCGGCTCACGGGGTCGGCGGCGAGCTGGTCGAAGGGCACACGATCGGCGGCCCCGAGATTCCAGTCGTCGACGTAGTCGGTGTAGAGACGATGACCGTCCGGGCGCTCGACCATGTAGTGCGCATCGGGCAGGTGTTCGCGCAACAGCGTCAACACCTCGTGCGCGTCGAACTGCTCCGTGTGATGCAGTTCGTACTCGCGGGTCTGCGCGTTCACCCGACGCAGGATCGCCGCCCCGTTGGCGCACACGACATACTCCGGCGCGATATCCAGACGCGTCAGGATCGGCTCGGTCGACGCCCAACTCCGCCCTGTCGAGAGCATCACCTCGTGGCCCGCCGCGACCGCATCGGCCACCGCCTCGACCACGCCGGGACTCATCGACTCGTCTTCGAGGATCACCGTCCCATCGATGTCCAGCGCGATGAGGACACGCTCGGGCGTGCGCCCTCCCCAAGAATCGCCCTGCGCGAGCGCCTCCACCGTCTCGGCGGTCTCCGCCTCGGTCTCGACCTCGACCTCACCGATGCCGGGAAGCTCGCCCGAACTCACGCGATCGGCTCCATGACCTCGAGCCCACCCAGGAAAGGCCTCAGCACCTCGGGCACGGTCACCGAACCGTCCGCACGCTGGTGGGTCTCGAGCATCGCGACGATCCACCGGGTGGTCGCCAGCGTGCCGTTCAGGGTCGCGACCATCTGCGTCTTGCCCCCCTCCTCGGAGGGGAGGCGGTGACGGATGTTCAGTCGACGCGCCTGGTAGGTCGTGCAGTTCGACGTCGACGTCAGCTCACGGTACGCACCCTGCGTCGGAACCCACGCCTCGACGTCGAACTTGCGTGCCGCGCTCGACCCCAGGTCACCGGCGGCCACATCGATCACGCGGTAGCTGAGGCCGAGGTCCTGCAGCATCTGCTCCTGCATCTGCACGAGACGATCATGCTCGGCTTCGGCAGCATCCGGTGTCGTGTAGATGAACATCTCGAGCTTGTTGAACTGGTGGACCCGGATGATGCCCCGGGTGTCCTTGCCATATGACCCCGCCTCGCGGCGGTAGCAGGTCGACCATCCCGCGTAGCGCTTGGGTCCACCGGTCAGATCGAGGATCTCGTCCATGTGGTAGCCGGCGAGGGGCACCTCGCTCGTGCCGACGAGGTAGAGGTCGTCCTCTTCGAGGTGATACACCTCTGCGGCATGTTGCCCCAGGAATCCTGTACCACGCATGACCTCCGGGCGCACCAACGTCGGCGGGATGAGCGGGGTGAAACCCGCCTGCAGGGCGCGGTCGAGCGCGAGGTTCATCAACGCCAGTTCGAGGCGGGCGCCGATACCGGTGAGGAAGTAGAAGCGGCTCCCGGACACCTTCGTGCCGCGCTCCATGTCGATCGCACCGAGCTTCTCGCCGAGCTCGAGGTGGTCGAGCGGCGTGAAGTCGAACGACGGCGGCTCCCCGTGGGTGCGGAGGGTCACGAAGTCCTCTTCGCCGCCGGCGGGAACCCCGTCGATGACGATGTTCTCCACCACGGCGAGCGCCTCGTCGGCGGCCTTCTCCGCCTCGGTCACCGCATGCTGGGCCCGCTTGACCTTCTCGCTGAGCTCCTTGGCCTGCGCGACCAGCTGGGCCTTCTCCTCCTTGGGGGCCTTCGCGACGGTCTTACCGTGGGCGTTCTGTTCGGCACGCAGATGTTCGAAGGAGGTGAGGGCGGCGCGACGTGCGCTGTCGGCGGCCAGCGCGGCATCCACCGTGTCGGCAGACGCACCGCGCGCCTCCTGCGAGCGCTTGACCAGGTCGGGATTCTCACGCAGCAGCACCGGATCGATCACCCGCCCAGTCTAGTCAGCCGCCGCGAGCAGACGGTCGGCCCGCCGGCGCCCTCCCCCGGCCGCATCGGGTCCCCCGCCGCGCTCCCCTACTCTCGCGCCCCCACCGGCCGCATCGGATCCCCCGCCGCGCTCCCCTATTCTTATGCGCATGGCCCACGCTTCGAACGCACCCCACGACGAGCGTGCTCACGCCCCCGAGAACTCCGAGAATCCCAAGGCCGCCCTCGTATACAACCCGATCAAGGTCGACCAGGCGCGGTTGCGCGCGATCGTGGCCCAGGAGTCGGAGAAGGCCGGGTGGTCCGAGCCGCTGTTCTACGAGACGACTATCGACGATCTCGGCGACGACGTCGCCCGTCAGGCGCTGAAGGCGGGGGCGACCACCGTCCTGGTCGCCGGAGGTGACGGCACCGTGCGTGCGGTATCGGAGGCGATGGCCGGGTCGGGGGTGCCGATGGTGATCGTCCCGAGCGGGACCGGAAACCTGCTGGCCCGCAACCTCCGGCTTCCCCTCGACCGACCCGAGCCGATGATCCGCGCCGCCTTCAGCGGGCAGACCGTGGCGATGGACATCGGATTCGCCCTCCTCACCCGCGAGGACGGATCGACCGCCGAGCATGCGTTCGTGGTGATGGGCGGCATGGGACTGGATGCGGCGATGATCGCCAACACCAACCCGGGCCTGAAGAAGTCGGTCGGTTGGGTCGCCTACGTCGACGGTGCCGCACGATCCCTCGCGAACGCCAAGCCGTTCCGGGTGATGTACGAGATCCCCGGACTCAAGCTGCAGTCCACGCGCGTGCAGTCCGTGCTGTTCGCCAACTGCGGGCATCTGCCGGGCGGGCTCGACCTGATCCCCGAGGCGTCGATCAACGACGGTGCGCTCGACATCGTCGTGTTCCAACCCAAGGGGCCGCTGGGCTGGCTGCTCGTGTGGCGCCGCGTCGCGTGGGACAACAGCGTTCTGCGTCGGTTCCGCGCGGGACGCCGCGTGCTGCAGCTGCGCACCAAGGACAGTGCGGTGCGCTACTCGCGCGGCGTCGGTCTGCACGTCGGTGCGGGAGCCGCGCATCCGGTCCAACTCGACGGCGACGAATTCGGCGACGCGGTCCAGGTGGATGTGCGCATCGACGCCGGCACCCTGAAGATCGTCGTGCCCGCCGGCCACGACATCTCCCACCTGTGACGCGCGGCCGCCCCCGCCTGTGACGCGCGCCCGCGTCCTCCATTGCGCCTGACGCCCCGCCCGCAGAACCGCCGTCACGGGACCGGTCCTGTCAAGGCGTCCCCCGGCTCCCGCTCCCCCTCGATACCGTCGGGGGATGGGCAGCCCCTCCCTCGTCTGGTTCCGTGACGACTTGCGTCTTGCCGACAACCCCGCGCTGCGCGCCGCGATCGACCGGGGCGAACCGGTCATCGGCGTGTACATCCTCGACGAGGAGTCCGCCGGGGTCCGGCCCCTCGGCGGCGCGGCACGGTGGTGGCTGCACCACAGCCTCGCCGAGCTGCGCGACCGGTTCATCGACCGGGGATCGGTCCTCGTGCTCCGCCGCGGTGCCGCCGGGCGGGTGATCCGGGATCTGCGCGACGAGACCGGCGCGGGCGCCGTGTTCTGGAACCGGCGCTATGGCGGACCCGAACGTGAAATCGACGCCGACCTGAAGTCCGCCCTGCGCGATGCCGGCGTCGAGGTCGCATCGTTCGCGGCGAATGTCCTGTTCGAGCCCTGGACGGTCACCACCGGTGCGGGAAGCCACTACTCCGTCTACACGCCCTTCTGGAAGGCGTGTCAAGAACAGCCCGCACCCCGCAAACCCCTCCCCGAACCCCGGAGGATCCCCGGACATGCACATCCACCCGCATCCGACGAGCTCGACGACTGGGGGCTGCTGCCGACGCGGCCGGACTGGGCGGGCGGCCTGCGGGAGCGATGGGAACCCGGCGAGCAGGCCGCGCGACGCCGCCTGCGCGACTTCCTCGAGGAGGACCTCGGGTCGTACGACGCCGCACGCGACGAACCGGCGGCGGGAGCGACTTCGCTGCTTTCCCCGCGCTTGCGCTGGGGGGAGCTGAGCCCCCACACGGTGTGGCACGACACCCTCGAACACGCCGGGACGGGCCGGCACGCGGCATCCGCACACGGTTTCCTCTCTGAGGTCGGCTGGCGCGAGTTCGCCTGGCACACGCTCTACCACTTCCCGCAGCTGGCGGAGAAGAACCTGCGGGCCGAGTACGACGCCTTTCCGTGGCCGAGCCTGGAACGCGCCGACCTCGACGCCTGGCAACAGGGTCGCACCGGATTCCGCATGGTCGACGCCGGCATGAGGGAGTTGTGGTCCTCCGGGTACATGCACAATCGGGTGCGGATGATCACTGCGTCGTTCCTGATCAAGAACCTCCTCATCGACTGGCACCACGGCGAGGAGTGGTTCTGGGACACGTTGGTCGACGCCGATGCCGCCAGCAATCCGTTCAACTGGCAGTGGGTCGCCGGGTCGGGTGCGGATGCGGCGCCGTTCTTCCGCGTGTTCAACCCGGAGCTTCAGGCCGACAAGTTCGACAAGACCGGTCGATACGTGCGCGAATGGGCTCCGGAGTACGCCGACGACACCGACGGGGAACCGGCGGAGCCGATGGTCGGTCTGAAGCAGACCCGCCGGCGCGCTCTCGACGCCTTCGACGTCGTGAAGCGCTCCCGCTGACCCCGACACCCCCACCCCCGACACCCCGACACACACAGCGGGGTTCCCTCCGAGTCCGGCAGGGAATGCGGGAGCACCCCGACGGGTTGTCCCTGAGCATGACGACAGTCGGAATCATCGGAGCAGGAAACATCGGCGGCGCCCTCGCCCGGGCCTTCAGCGGCCTGGGGTACGACGTGGTGATCGCGAACTCACGTGGCCCCGAAACCCTCCAGGAACTCGTCGACGAACTCGGCCCGGCCGTGCGTGCGGCGACCGCCTCAGACGCCGCGGCCGCCGGTGACTTCGCCGTGGTCACCGTGCCGCTCAAGGCCATCGGAGACCTGCCGGCGCGCCCCCTCGCAGGCAAGATCGTGCTCGACACCAACAACTACTACTTCGAACGGGACGGCCACGTCGAGCCCCTCGACCGGGGTCAGACGACCACATCCGAAATGGTCCAGCGGCGTCTCCCCGAGTCGAAGGTCGTGAAGGCCTTCAACCACATCATGTCCACGCAGATCAACACCGACGGCACCCCCGCCGGGACCGCGGACCGTCGCGCCCTCGGGACCGCGAGCGACCACGACGACGCGATCGTCCTGGTCACCGAGATCTACGACCGACTCGGATTCGACACCGTCAACGTCGGGCCACTGAGCGAGTCGTGGCGCCTCGAGCGCGGCCGGCCGACGTACGTGGTGCGCCAGACCGCGGCGGAGCTGCGCGAAGCCGCCGCACACGCGAACCGCCTCCCGTGATGGCCGCCGCACCGGCCCTGTCGGTACTCGACCTCGTTCCGGTCCGCACCGGGCAGACCTCCTCGCAGGCCATCGCCGCGAGCCTGGACCTGGTCGTCCGCGCCGAACACCTGGGGTTCCGTCGCTACTGGTTCGCGGAACACCACAACATGCCCGCCGTCGCCTCGACCACCCCACCCGTGCTGACCGCCGCGGCGGCGGCGCGCACCGAGCGCATCCGCATCGGCTCCGGGGGCGTCATGCTCCCGAACCACTCGCCGCTGGTCGTGGCCGAGCAGTTCGCCGCGCTCGAGGCGCTCGCGCCCGGTCGTGTCGACCTCGGCCTGGGGCGCGCACCGGGTTCGGATCCGGTGATCACACAGTTGCTGCGCCAGAGCGGCACCACGAGCGACGTCGAGCGGTTCCCCGAGCACGTCCGCGACATCCTCAGCCTGGTCTCCCCGGAGGGGGCGGCGCTGCGGTTCGCCTCGGGCGGCACGTACGACGTGCACGCGACCCCGGCGGCGACCGGCGCCCCCGAGGTGTGGCTGCTCGGCTCGAGCGACTATTCTGCGCAGCTGGCCGCGGCACGCGGGCTCCCGTACGTGTTCGCCAATCACTTCTCCGGTCAAGGGCTCGAGCGTGCCCTGGAGGTGTACCGCACCCAGTTCCAGCCCTCCGAGCACCTCGATGCGCCGCGCACGTTCCTCACCGTCAACGTCGTCGCCGCACCCACGCGCGAGGAGGCGGAGGAACGATCGCTGCCGAACCAGCGGATGATGGCGCGTCTGCGGATGAACAAGCCGCTCGTGCCCGCCGAGACCGTGGAACACGCAAAGGCGACCGCCGACGAGTTCGCCGGCATGGGCGAGACCATCATGGCCGCCGCCCGGTCGACGTGGTTCGTCGGCACCGGGGAGGACGTCGCGGGCGAGCTGCGCGGATTCGCGTCGCGCCACGACGTCGACGAGGTCATGATTTCGCCGATCGCCGGATCGTACGAGACCGAACCCCTCGACGCGGCGCCCGGGCGCACGCAGACCCTCGAGCTGATCACGGAGGCCCTCGCGGCCTGACCACCGGCCATCGGAAGTCGTTCCGACCCCCTCTGTCGCTCGGTCGCGTGCCGACGCACACTGGGAATGCGCTCCTCACGAGGGAGCCGGATCGGAAGGACGAAGATGACCGACACGATGAACACCCCGCCGGAGACCCCGGCGACCCCGGAGACCCCGGCGATCCCGGAGGTCCTCGACCATTGGCGCGCGGGAGCGCCGTGGACGGGAACCTCCACCCGCACCGCCCCGGTGTACGACCCGGCCGTCGGTCGGATCCGGCGGCACGTGCGCATGGCGACCGCGGGCGACGTCGACGCCGTCGTCGCCGACGCGGCTGACGCCGCCCGACGGTGGCGCGACACGTCCGTCGCGCGACGCCAAGCCGTGATGTTCCGTTTCCGCGAGCTGCTGAACGCCCGTACCGACGAACTCGCCGAGATCCTCACCGCCGAGCACGGCAAAGTCCTCGGCGACGCGCGCGGCGAGATCGCCCGCGGCATCGAAGTGGTCGAGTTCGCGTGCGGACTCGGACATCTCACCAAAGGCGCCTACACCGAGAACGCCTCGACGGGCATCGACGTCTACACGCTCCGTCAGCCGCTCGGGGTCGTCGGGATCATCAGCCCGTTCAACTTCCCGGCCATGGTGCCACTGTGGTTCTTCTCCCTCGCGATCGCCGCGGGCAACGCGGTGGTCCTCAAGCCGAGCGAGAAGGATCCGTCCGCGGCGAACTGGCTCGCCGCGCTCTTCCGGGAAGCCGGCCTGCCCGAGGGTGTGCTGAACGTCGTCCACGGCGACAAGGAGGCGGTGGACGCGCTCCTGACCCACGACGACGTCGCCGCGATCTCGTTCGTCGGTTCCACCCCGATCGCACGCTACGTCTACGAGACGGCGACCGCCCACGGCAAGCGGGTGCAGGCGTTCGGCGGTGCGAAGAACCACATGCTCGTGCTCCCCGACGCCGACCTCGACCTCGTGGCCGACGCCGCCGTGAACGCGGGGTTCGGGTCAGCCGGCGAGCGCTGCATGGCCGTGTCCGTCGTCCTGGCGGTCGAGTCCGTCGCCGACGACCTCGTCGCGCGGATCGCCGCGCGTATGGCGACGCTGCGCACCGGGGACGGCCGGCGCGGCTGCGACATGGGACCGCTGATCACCGCCGCGCACCGCGACCGGGTCTCCGCCTCCATCGAGACCGCCCGCGACGACGGCGCGGACATCGTCGTCGACGGCCGTGAGGTCTCGCCCGACGGCGACCCGAACGGGTTCTTCCTCGGCCCGACCCTCCTCGACCGCGTGCCGCTGACCTCGAGTGCCTACCGCGACGAGATATTCGGCCCCGTGCTGGCGGTCGTGCGCGTGGCCGGATACACGCACGGCGTCGACATCATCAACGCCAGCCCGTACGGCAACGGGACGGCGATCTTCACCAACGACGGCGGTGCCGCCCGCCGGTTCCAGCACGAGGTCGGTGTGGGGATGATCGGGGTGAACGTGCCGATCCCGGTGCCGGTGGCGTACCACTCGTTCGGCGGCTGGAAAGCCTCGCACTTCGGGGACGCCAAAGCGTACGGCACCCACGGGATCGACTTCTTCACCGCGGAGAAGGCCGTCACCTCACGCTGGCTCGACCCCTCGCACGGTGGCCTCGACCTGGGTTTCCCGCAGCACTCCTAGGCCGTGTCGATCAAGAGGTCTCGGCTTCGGCGGGGCGACTCTCGTGTGGTTGACGCCGGGCGAAGACCTCCAGCGCGGCGGGGAGCCCCGTCACCCGCAGGCGGAAGGCATCCCCGTCGCGCTGTTCGAGTTCACCGTCGTGCACGAAGGAGAGGTTCCCATCCGCCCCGCGCCGCACGGTGATGTCCACCTCGGGGAGCAGCATCCGTTCGATGTCGGATTCGGGTGGGAGCATCCGCGTGAACCGCAACACCGCGGTGGTCTTGCGCCCGAACGCGAGAGAGGCGACGGCCCGCAGCCGGGAGCCGCGTGCGTGATGGAAGCGCACGTCCAGCCGGTCGTCGTCGAGTGTGATGCGCTGCAGGGTCGCGATGCGCGCCCGGCTGTTCGCGCCGACGCTGACGAACACCGACCAGACATCTGCGCGCCGACCGTCACGGCCGACACGGATGGGCGAGGCGCCGCGCAACTCCCGCCACGCCGCCGCGGCACCTCCGATCCACGTGCCGAGTCGGTCGACACGCCGCCGACGTTCCGCCACGAATCCGGGATGCAGACCGAGCGTGACCGCATCCAGCACCGTGATCGGCTCGTCGTCGTCGGCCCGCACCTCCGCGACCGCGACACGACGGCGATGGTCGGTCACGTACGCCTCCAGGGCGTCGTCGATCGTCTCGATGCCGATGGCCCGCGAAAAGTGGTTGAAGGTGCCGGCCGGCAGAACCAGAAGCGGGATGCCGTGGCGTCGGGCCACGTGCGCCATCGTCGACACCGACCCGTCCCCGCCGTGCATCGCGACAGCCGCGGGCGCCGGATCATCCGACATCGCCGCATCGACCACGTCGACGAGGTCTTCCCCGTCCGCGAGCGTGTGCACCGTCGCGCCCGGCACACGGCGCGCGATGAGCGGCCGCGGGTCGTCGTGCAGGCGGTCGCGTCCCGACTTCGGATTGAGCACGATCAGGAGGCCGCGACCGGCGAGGTTGTCCGTCGTCACCTCCGCGACGGTACTCCCCCCGCCCCGTCCGGCCGCGGGGCTTGACGAGCGCATCACGCCCCGCGGTCACTCAGCCGACTCACGCGCCCCCGGGCAGCAGCGGGCGACCTTCGTAGAACGTCTGGAGCACGACGGTGGTGCGGGTGCTCACCGACGCCGCGAGTCGGATGTCGCGCACGAGCATCTCCAGGTGCCGCGGGGTCGCGACCCGCACGAACAGCATGTAGCTGGCCGCCCCGGCGATCGAGTGACAGGCCTCGATCTCGTCGAGGTGCACGAGCAGTTCGGGGGCGGTGTCCGGCTGCGCGGGGTCGAGCGGGGTGATCTCGATGAACGCGGCGAGGGGCTTGCCGACCGCCTCGGGGTCGACGACGGCCCGGTACCCGGCGATCACTCCGCGCGCCTCCAGCTTGCGCACCCGTGCCTGCACGGCTGACACCGACAGCCCCACCGCGGCCGAGAGCTCGGCCAGCGTTCCGCGGGGATCGAGGGACACGGCACGGACGATCCTCGCATCGGTGTCGTCGTCGAGCCGTGCCGCGGGCGGAGGAACATCCGGAGTCATCCCTCGATGCTACCGACCGGACGCCTCTTCAACAGGAACTTTTCCGGTGCTCGACACCTTTGACGGGAGGAAATCTAGACTCGCCGCATCGCGATGATCGGAGGTTCCCCCGTGACCATGCCTGCTCTCACTTCCGCTTTCCGCACGCCGGAGAACCCCTCCGCCGTGGCGACCTCGCCCGCCTGGCTCGCCCTGAAGCACGCCGCCACCGCCCTGCACCCGCTCCAGGCCGCCGATGGTTCCCTCCCCGATCCGGCCCACCACGAGGTGGCCCGTACCCACGTGCAGACCATCGTCGCCGCCATCGACGCGCTGGCGCCGCTGTTCCCCCACGACGCCGCCTACCTCGCCGCCTCCGTGCGGGACTTCCGGCGTTGGGCGGACGAGGGCTTCGGCGTGCCCGACTTCCTCGACTCGCTCGTCGCGTTCCACCCGCAGGAGCACCGCGTCGATGGGATCCAGCACCTCGTGGTGTTCCCGATGTACACGCAGAACGGCTCCACCGAGCGGCACGTCGAAGCACTCCTGGTCGAGGTGATTTGGCCGGAGACGATCGCCCGTCTCGAGGCCGACTACACCAATCGACTGTTCGTCTCGTTGCGCCTGGTCGACTTCACACCCGGCTACGACTCGAACTCCGCGGTGCTATTCCCGGAGACCGTCGCGATGCGGGAGATCCCGACCTTCACGTGGGGGGCGATCTTCCAGGACCGAGAGGCGGCCCGCTACCGCCGCGTCACCCGCGCGGCCGCCGAGATCACCAAACTCGACCTGCCCGCCGAAGCCGCCCGGATGCTCCAGGACCAGGCGCTCACCGAGCGGACCTTCGTGATGTGGGACCTCATCCACGACCGCACCCACATGCGCGGCGACCTGCCCTTCGACCCGTTCATGATCAAGCAGCGGATGCCGTACTTCCTGTACTCCCTGGAAGAGTTGCGCTGCGATCTCACCGCGTTCCGCGAGTGCGTCGCGCTCCAGGCCCGGTATGGCGCCCGCGACGACCTCGACGCCGTCGAACGCGACATCCTCACCCACGCCGAGCTGGTGCAGTACGCGGTGATCTTCGACCGCATCTTCCGTTTCGCCGTGACCGGTTCGCGGGTGCGCAACTACGACGGACTCGGCGGTCAGCTGCTGTTCGCGTGGCTCCACCAGCGTGACGTCCTGCACTGGACCGACACCGCCCTGACCTTCGACTGGGACGAGGTGCCCGCGGCGGTCGTCGCGCTCGGCGACGCCATCGACGAGTTGTACTGGCGTTCGATCGACCGCCCGAAGACGGCGCACTGGCTCGCCGCCCATGATCTGGTCAGCTCCGTGCTCACCCCGAATCCCGCATCCCGCTGGGCTCGGGGTCTCCCGGACGACATCCTCGCCGGGCCACCGCGCGGCTACACCGACGCCGTGCTCGACGACGAGTTCCCCCTGTCGATGTTCTACGAGGCCCTGGAGAAGAAGATGCGCCCCGTCATCGCCTCCACCAGCGGCATCCGTGCGAGCGACGAGTGAGCGAGGGTGACGCGACGGGAGAGGGCCGCGTGACGGGCGTCGCGGGGCGCACCGTGTTGCTCGCCGGCGGCACGAGCGAAGCCGGGCGGGTCGCCGCACAGGTGCTCACCGCCGCGGGTGCGCACGTCATCATCGCCGCACGTGACCAGGTCGCGCTCGGCACCCTGCGGGAGGCACTGCCCGGGATCCGCACGGAACGGTGCGACCTCACCGACGAGACCGCCGTCCACGGCCTCGGTGAACGGGTCGAGGCCCTCGACGGGGTGTTGCACCTGGTCGGCGGCTGGCGCGGGGGCGGCGGACTCACGGGACAGACCGAGGGTGACTTCCGCGCCCTCGAGACGTCCCTCGCGGCCCTTCGCCACGTGTCGCGTGCCTTCGACCCCACCCTCCGGGCCTCGGATGCCGCGCGCACGGCAATCGTGTCGTCGACGGCGGTGACACGGCCCCTCGCCGGCGGCGCGAACTACGCGGCGGTCAAGGCCGCCGCCGAGGCATGGAACCGGGCCGTCGCGCACGGATTCGCCAAACACGCACGGGACGCGGGCGAGCCGCTCCGTGCGGCGGCCGTGACGTACCGTGTCAAGACCCTGGCGGGGCGGGAGTTCGCCTTGGCCGACGCCTTCGCACGCCTCTGGGACGACGACGCGGCGGCGGTCAACGACACGGTCGTGACCCTCGGCTGACGCACCCCGGTCCCCCTCCCCTCAACCGCACCCTTCGAACCCGGAAGCGTAGGCTGGATGCCCGTGACCCCCCTCCACGACCCCGCGCTGCGCGGTTTCGCGTCCGACAACTATTCCGGTGTCCATCCCGACGTGCTGGCGGCCATCGCCGCCGCGAACGAGGGACATCAGGTCGCCTACGGCGAGGACCGGTACACGGCCCGCCTGCAGGAGCTCTTCGTCGATCAGCTCGGAGAAGGCGTGGAGGCCTTCCCCGTCTTCAACGGCACCGGGGCCAACGTCGTCGGCCTCCAGTCGATGCTGCCCCGGTGGGGCGCGGTGATCGCCGCATCCACCGCCCACATCAACGTCGACGAAGGCGGCGCACCCGAGAAGGTCGCCGGCGTGAAGATCCTCACCGTGCCCACCGAGGACGGCAAGCTCACCCCGGAGCTCATCGACCTCGAAGCGTGGGGCTGGGGGGACGAACACCGGTCGCAGCCTCTGGCCGTGTCGATCACCCAGTCCACCGAACTCGGCACACTCTACACGCCCGACGAGGTGCGCGCGATCGCCGACCACGCGCACGGCCATGGCATGCGCCTACACATGGACGGTGCCCGCATCGCCAACGCCGCCGCCGCCCTCGACGTGCCCCTCCGCGCGTTCACGCGCGACGCGGGCGTCGACGTCTTCAGCTTCGGCGGCACCAAGAACGGGGCGATGATCGGCGAGGCCGTGGTCGTGCTCGACCCGGACGCCTCCCACGGCCTGACCTATCTGCGCAAGCTGAACATGCAGCTGTCGTCGAAGATGCGGTTCGTCTCCGCCCAGCTGATCGCCCTCCTGGAGAACGACCTGTGGCTGCGCAACGCCCGCCACTCCAACGCGATGGCGCGACGCCTGCGCACCGGCGTCGAGGCGGGGCTCGCCGACGGGTCGGTCCGAGGCGTCGAATTTACCCAGAAAACCCAGGTCAACGGGGTTTTCGCCATACTACCCGACGGTGTCGCGGACCGTCTCCGCGACTCGTTCCGCTTCTACGACTGGGATGCGGCGCGCGGCGAAGTGCGGTGGATGTGCTCCTTCGACACCACCGAGGCCGATATCGACGCGTTCATCGCCGCCATCGCCCGAGAGACCACCGCCTGACCCGGAACCCCACCGGGGCCAGAGATCCCCGCTACCGTGTGGGCTTGCCGGACAACCAACTCCACACGGACGGCCGCCAGTGCTCCGCGACGTACTGCACGGCCTCGTCCACTCCGAGCGAACGCGTGGAGTTGCCCACACGCACCCAGAGGTCGGTCGAGCCGCCGTCTTTCGCGCGCACGAGGAACACCGGCTTCGGCGACGGTGGGCAGTTGACCGCGCACACGGCCGCGCCTCCTGTCCCGCTGAACTGGATGCGCGGCAACGCGGCCGCGTTGCGCCCGAGGAGCGTGGAGAGCAGATCGCGCAACCACAGTTCGAAACGGTCGTGGTCCGGGGTCCGCAACGTGCCGAGATCACGATCGAGACCGATCGCCTCGCCGGCATCGTTCGCCCCGATCACGAGCACACCGCCCGAGCTGTTCAGGAAGGCGGCGACCGTCTTGGCGATCGCCAGCTCCATCTGCGCGTCCTTTTTGTCCTCTCGGACGTTCCAGCGCGCGGTCTCCTTGAACTCGACCGTGTCGGACTCGCCTGCCGCCAGAAGCGCCGGCACATCCACATCCTGCGCCCCGCGGTTCAGCGCCGCGGCGAGCCCCGCGACGGCGAAGGACAGCCCGAGGCTCGTACCGAAAGCGAGGAGGATCGTCGTCGGCATCCACAGGCGCAGGCCGTAGAAGAAGATGCCGGAGAGCAGGATCCCGATGCTGATCCCGAGCGTCGACACGATCGTCATCGTCCGGATCTCCAGACGCAGGCGCGCGCCGAACGTCCAGCGGATGACACGCGCGATGACGTACGCGAGCCCCAGGACGATGGGGATCGCGATGGCGACTTCGATCAACAGAGGGCTGTTGGGCATCTCGTCCTCCCCCGGCTCAGCGCAGGCAGCCGACGCTCGCGAGCGCCTGACGGATGAGGGTGGCCCGACCACCCTCCATCTCATCGGCGAGCGCGTCGGAGGCGGCTTCATCGGGGCTCATCCACGTGACTTCCAGGGCGTCCTGCCGGGGCTCGCAGGTGCCGGTGACCGGCACGACGAAGGCGAGCGAGACGGCGTGCTGGCGGTCGTCGTGGAAGGCGCTGACCCCGGGGATCGGGAAGTACTCGGCGACGGTGAAGGGAACCGGTTGCGGCGGAAGGAGCGGGAAGGCCATCGGGCCGAGGTCGTTCTCCAGATGCCGGAACAACGCATCCCGCACGGTCTCGCCGTAACGCACGCGGCCGCTGACGATCGACCGGGTGATCTCACCGACGGGCGTCGCCCGCAGCAGGATTCCGACCTCGGTCACCGCACCCATGCCGTCGGTGCGCACCGGCACCGCCTCGACGTAGAGCATCGGCAGGCGCCTGCGCGCCTCGGCGAGCTCGACTTCGCTCAGCCACCCCGGGTTCGACGACCCACCTGCGTCGCCGCCCAGATCGCGCAGCGGATCACGCGGCGAGCCGTCGTCGTCCCCGTCGTTCGGGTCGGGATCAGGGGTGCGGACCGGCATGCCTCCTGTATACCTCACCGCCGGTTCCGGACGACGTCGCCTCTCCCGTTCCTGGTGTGTCGGGGTGTCCTGCAACAATGTCGGCATGAGCGCCGAGAGCCCGAACACGCCCGTGCTCGACCACGACGTCGTCTTGTGGTCCGCCGATGAGACGGCCCGCGCCGGCCGTCCGCTCCTGGTGTTGTTGCACGGCTACGGCTCTCACGAGGGCGACCTGTTCGGCCTCGTGCCCTCCCTGCCCGACGCGTTCGCCTACGCCGCGGTGCGCGCTCCCCTCGCTCCCCCGTTCCCGACGCCGGGCCACTCCTGGTACCCGATCGAGGGGCTCGCCGGGCGTGACGCCTCTCATGTGTCGGCCGCCGCCTCCGCCCTCATCGCGTGGGTCGACCGGGCCGCACCGGATGTTCCGGTCGGGTTGCTCGGGTTCTCCCAGGGCGGCGCGGTCTCCCTCCAGGCGCTTCGGCTGCAACCGGAACGCTTCGCATTCGCGGTGAACCTGTCCGGCTATGTCACGCCCGGCGATCTCCCCGGGGACGCGACGATCGCCGAGAGCCGGCCGCCGGTGTTCTGGGGGCGCGGCACGGCCGACGAGGTGATCCCGCCGGCGCTCATCGACCACACGACGCAGTGGCTTCCCGGCCACGCCGACCTCAGCGGCCGCGTCTACCCCGGCTTGACCCACAGCGTGTCGGAGCAGGAGATGTCCGACGTGCGCGTCTTCCTCGAGAAGCAGCTGGAGACCCTCGGCGGCTGAGCCCAAGTCGGCGGATCGGTCTTCCCCTCGCCGTCCGGCGACGCTATCGTCGTGGAGTCCCGTTCTTGACGTCAGGATGACCGGTGAAGACCTTCGACGCTCTCGCGACCACCTCGCGCTGACGTCGCCTCTGCCCGCCCTCTGCGCGGCGGGCCGCTCCGGAAGAAGCCGAGGCTTCGGCCTCCCGGCTGTCAGCGCCCCACGCCGACACCGAGAGGGTCTTCATGCCCACCGCCGCACGCACTTCCGCGGTCGTCTTCGATCGCCTCTCCTTCCACTGGCCGGACGGCACACCCGCACTCGACGGGCTGTCCGGCGCGATCGGCGAGGGCCGCACCGGACTGGTCGGCCGCAACGGCTCGGGAAAATCGACACTGCTGCGTCTGATCTCCGGAGACCTGATGCCCACATCCGGCACCGTCACCGCCGTCGGCGACGTCGCGCGCTTGCCGCAGCAGCTGACGCTCGACACCACCAGACCGGTCGCCGACCTGTTGGGGATCCGCGAGCCGCTCACCGCGGCGCGCGCGATCGAATCCGGCGACGTCGATCCGCGGCACTTCGACGCGGTCGGCGACGCGTGGGACGTCGAAGCGCGGGCGCACGTGGTCCTCGCCGAGGCGGGTCTGCCGCCCGACACGCTCGACCGGACCGTCGGCGAGCTCTCCGGCGGCGAGGCCGTCTTGGCCGCGATCGCCGGCATCCGGCTGCGCGCCCCGGAGATCACCCTGCTCGACGAGCCGACCAACAACCTCGACAGGGGTGCGCGGGAGCGACTCGCGCGTCTGGTGACGGCGTGGCGGGGAACGCTCGTCGTCGTCAGCCATGACGTCGGGTTGCTTGAGCTCATGGACGACACCGCGGAACTGCACGACGGCACGTTGACCGTGTTCGGCGGCCCCTACTCGAGCTGGCGGGCCTGGCTCGACGCGGAACAGGGCGCCGCCCGCCAGGCGGAGGCCACGGCCGCGAGCGCGTTGCGCCGCGAACGACGCCAGCGCATCGAGGCCGAGACGACGATCGCGAGGCGCCGCGCGTACGGACGGCGGGCCGAGCTCGAGCGACGTGTGCCGAAGATCGTCGCCGGCGCACGAAAGCGCTCCGCGCAGGAGTCCGCGGGGCGGCTCCGGGTGGAATCGGCGGTCAAGGAGTCGCAGGCGCGTGCCGCACTCGACGCCGCCGAGCGACGCGTGCGCGACGACGCCGGCATCCGGATCGACCTCCCCGACCCCGGAGTTGCCGCGAGCCGACGGATCGCCTCGCTCACCGACGGCGAGCGCACGTGGACGATCCAGGGCCCCGAGCGTGTGGCCCTCATCGGGCCGAACGGTGCCGGAAAGACCACGCTGCTCGAACGCCTCGTCGCGAACTCCTCCTATCCGGATCGGCAATCAGCTGATACGCCCGATCCCGGCGCAGATCGTCCGGATCGAAGGAGTTGCCGACAGTCGAGATCGCCGCTGCCGGCTGTCTCCCACACAGCGCAGGTCGGGTACCTGCCGCAGCGCGTCGACGGTCTCGCCGACGACGCGAGCGTGCTCGAGAACGTCCGCATGGCGGCCCCCGGGGTGCCGCCCGCGGAGGTGCGGAACCGTCTCGCGCGGTTCCTGCTCCGCGGTGCGACGGTGGAGCGCCCCGTCAGCACGTTGTCCGGCGGGGAAAGGTTCCGCGTCGCCCTGGCGCGTCTGCTGTTGGCCGATCCCGCTCCGCAGCTGCTGGTCCTGGACGAGCCGACGAACAACCTCGACCTCGACACCGTCGACCAGCTCGTCGACGCCCTCTCGGCCTACCGCGGCGCCGTCCTCGTCGTCAGCCATGACGACGCCTTCCTCGCCCGCCTCGACATCGACCTCACCCTCGAGCTGCGCGACGGGATGATCGCGCAGCGATGAGGACACCTGCCACCCCGCCGCATGCTCGCGGGGCGGCGAGGACGTCCCGCGCAAGCCCGCGCCGATGTCGGCGGCAGCGAGCATGATGGGGGGATGGCTGGCTCCGGCGACGTGCTCGAGCGGTTCGGCCCTGCCACGCAGGACTGGTTCCGCGGAGCTTTCGCGCGCCCGACCGACGCACAGTGCGGCGCGTGGGAGGCGATCTCGCACGGCAAGCACGCCCTCGTCGTCGCGCCCACCGGGTCGGGGAAGACGCTGTCGGCGTTCCTGTGGGCCATCGACCGTGTGTTCCGGGAGGGCCGCGCGCCGGATTCCGGCGGGGAGCCGGGACGAGCTCGCGGCGTGAGACGCCCCCGCGCAGGCTCCGACGCCGCGCCGCCACCCGGCCCCCGTATCCTCTACATCTCGCCCTTGAAGGCGCTCGGCGTCGACGTCGAGCGCAACCTGCGCTCACCTCTCGTGGGGATCGGGCAGTCCGCCCGGCGCCTGGGAATCCCGGTGCCGGACGTGTCGGTCGGCGTCCGCTCCGGCGACACCTCCTCCGCCGACCGGCGCAAACTCGTCGCGTCGCCGCCGGACATCCTCATCACCACGCCCGAGTCGCTGTACCTCATGCTCACCAGCCAGGCGGGACAGACGCTCCGCGACGTGCACACGGTCATCCTCGACGAGGTCCACGCGGTCGCGGCGACCAAACGCGGAGCGCACCTCGCCGTCAGCCTCGAACGCCTCGACGCGCTCCGCCGCGAGCACTCCCCCGATGCGGCTCCCGCGCAACGCATCGGGCTGTCTGCGACCGTGCGTCCCCTCGACGAGGTCGCTCGCTTCCTCGGCGGATCCGAACCGGTCGAGATCGTCGCTCCCCGGGCGTCGAAGCAGTTCGAACTCAAGGTCGTCGTTCCCGTCGAAGACATGCTCAACCCGCCCCCCGCCCCCGGACCGGCTCGCGCGGGGCACGATGGCGACCGGAACGCCGCGGACCTGGACGGGTCACCCATCGATGAGGACTGGTTCGGCGACGGGTCGGGCGGCACATCCGCGGCGGGCGCCACCTCCGGCGCGGAGAACACCGAGATGACCGGGTCGGTCTGGCCGCATGTCGAAGAGGCGATCGTCGACCGCATCCTCGACCATCGATCCACGATCGTTTTCGTCAACTCCCGCCGCCTGGGCGAGCGTCTCACCGGGCGCCTGAACGAGATCTACGCCGATCGTCTCGGACTCGACACCCCCTCGCAGGATGCGCCGCCGTCCGGCCCGCCGGGTTCTGCCGGACCGGCCCGCATCCCCGCCGAGATGATGGCGCAGGCGGGCGTGTCCTCCGGCGCGGCGCCGGCGCTCGCGAAAGCGCACCACGGATCCGTGTCGAAAGAGCAGCGCGCACAGGTCGAGGAAGAACTGAAGTCCGGGGCTCTCCGCTGCGTCGTGGCCACCAGCAGCCTCGAACTCGGTATCGACATGGGCGCCGTCGACCTCGTCATCCAGGTCGAAGCGCCCCCCTCGGCCGCCTCCGGCCTGCAACGCGTCGGGCGCGCCGGGCACCAGGTGGGGGAGGTCAGCCGCGCGGCCCTGTTCCCCAAACACCGTGCCGACGTCCTTCACACCGCGATCGTGACCGAGCGCATGCTCGCCGGGCAGATCGAGTCGATCGCCGTGCCCCAGAACCCGCTCGACATCCTCGCGCAGCAGACCGTGGCCGCCGCCGCCCGGGGCGAGATCGATGTGGAGGGCTGGTTCGAGACGGTGCGGCGCAGCGCCCCCTTCCGCACCCTCCCGCGCTCGGCCTACGAAGCCACGCTCGACCTGTTGGCCGGCCGGTTCCCCTCGGATGAGTTCGCCGAGCTCCGACCCCGGGTGGTGTGGGATCGCGACAAGGGCACGCTCACGGGGCGTCCCGGGGCGCAGCGCATCGCCGTCACGAGCGGCGGCACGATTCCCGACCGCGGCCTGTTCGGCGTCTTCGTCGCCGGGGAGACCCGCAACGCCCGCGTCGGCGAGCTCGACGAGGAGATGGTCTACGAGTCTCGCGTCAACGACGTGTTCACCCTCGGCACGACCAGCTGGCGCATCGTGGAGATCACCCACGACCGCGTCAACGTCCTCCCCGCCTTCGGCCAGCCCGGAAAGCTCCCGTTCTGGCATGGCGACGGCCTGGGCCGCCCCGCCGAGCTCGGCGAAGCGCTCGGCAGCATGGCGCGCCAGCTCTCGGACGCGAAACGCGAGAAGGCCGAAGCGCGCCTCGGCGATGCGGGCCTCGACGCCTCCGCCATCGAGAACCTCCTCACCTACCTCGCCGAGCAGCGGGAGGCGACCGGCAGCATCCCCACCGACCGCACCCTCACCGTCGAACGCAGTCGTGACGAAGTCGGCGACTGGCGGGTGATCCTGCATTCCCCGTACGGCATGAAAGTGCACTCCCCGTGGGCACTGGCCGTCAACGCCCGGATTCGAGAGCGTCTCGGCGTCGAGGGCGCGGCTGTGGCGAGCGACGACGGCATCATCGCGCGCCTCCCCGACGCCGCCACAGAGCCGCCCGGCGCCGACCTCTTCGTCTTCGAACCGGACGAACTCGAGCAACTCGTCACCGACGAGGTGGGCGGGTCGGCGCTGTTCGCCTCACGCTTCCGCGAATGCGCCGCGCGCGCCCTGCTCATGCCACGGATGAACCCCACCCGGCGCAGCCCGCTGTGGCAACAGCGCCAACGCTCCGCGCAGCTGCTCGAAGTGGCCCGCCGCCATCCGACGTTCCCGATCATCCTCGAAACGCTCCGCGAGGTGCTGCAGGACGTCTACGACGTCCCCGCGCTCCTGCGTGTCGCCCGCAAGATCGGCGACCGCAGCATCCGCCTGGTCGAGACGACGACGAGCCAACCCTCGCCCTACGCGCGCGACCTTCTCTTCGGATATGTCGGCGCGTTCATGTACGAGGGCGACTCCCCCCTGGCCGAACGTCGCGCCGCGGCGCTCGCGGTCGACCCCGCCCTGCTCTCGGAGCTCCTCGGCAAGGTCGAGATGCGCGAGCTCCTCGACCCCGAGGTGATCGCCCGGTTCGAGCGGGAAGCGCAGAAGCTCGCCCCCGACAGACGCGTGCGCGGCGTCGAGGGCGTCGCCGACCTGCTCCGGATCCTCGGCCCCCTCGACGCCCGCGAGGTCGCCGAACGCCTCGAGACGACCGACGACGATGCCTCGGCGACGGAGAGCACCGCGGCCGGACTCCTCGGCGACCTCGTCGATGCCCGCAGGGCGATCCGGGTGACCATCGCCGGCGCAGCCCGCGTGGCCGCCATCGAAGACGCCGGGCGCCTGCGCGACGGCCTCGGCGCGGCGCTCCCCGTCGGGATCCCGAACGCGTTCCTGGAACCGCTCCCCGACCCCCTCGGCGACCTCGTCGCCCGCTATGCGCGCACCCACGGCCCCTTCACCGCCGACGCCCTCGCCGAACGCCTCGGCGTCGGGGTCGCCGTCGCGCGCCACACCCTGCAGCGTCTCGAGGGGCAGGGGCGTGTCTCCAGCGGGTTCTTCCTCCCCGCCGGCACCTCACGCGACGGGGTCGGTGGACGCGAGGAGACGGAGTGGTGCGACAGCGAGGTGTTGCGTCGACTGCGCATGCGATCCCTCGCGGCCATCCGCGGCAGCGTCGAACCGGTGCCGCCGGAGGCTTTCGCGCGGTTCCTCCCCGTCTGGCAGCACATCAACCGCCCGCTGGAGGGCATCGACGGCCTCGCGGCGGCCATCGAACAACTCGCCGGCGTGCCCGCACCGGCCAGCGCATGGGAGTCGCTCATCCTGCCCTCGCGCGTGCACGACTACGCACCGGCGATGCTCGACGAGCTCACCGCCTCCGGCGAAGTCGTCTGGACCGGCCACGGTGCCCTCCCGGGACGCGACGGCTGGATCGCGTTCCACCCCGCCGACGCCGCGCCCTTGACGCTCACCCGCGACGAGCTCGAGATCGCCGAAGGCTCCCTCGACGCCCGCGTCGTCGACGTGCTCGGCGCCGGCGGCGCGTACTTCGCGGCGCAGCTCGCATCCCTCACGGCCGCCGAGAACGAACAGTCCGTCATCGACGCGCTCTGGCGCCTGACGTGGGCCGGGCGCGTGACCAACGACACCTTCGGCCCCGTCCGCACGCTCGTGGCCGGGGGGTCACAAGCACATCGGGTCTCCCGCAAGACGCCACGCTCACGGATGTACCGCGGGGCGACCCTCCCGCGGGTGTCCGCATCCACCCCGCCGCGACCACCGGCCATCGGCGGTCGATGGTCACTCGTCCCCGACCTCGAACCGGATGCGGCGCTTCGCTCGACGGCCGCCGCAAGCCTGCTGCTGGACCGCTACGGTGTCGTCACGCGCGGTTCCGTCCAGTCCGAGGGCGTACCGGGTGGCTTCGCGCAGGTGTATCGCGTGCTCGCGGGGTTCGAAGAGGCCGGACACTGTCGGCGTGGCTATGTCATCGAAAAGCTCGGAGCAGCGCAGTTTGCGGCGTCGGCGACCGTCGACCGCATCCGGGAGTTCGCCGCACTCGCCGACCCGCCCCCGCGGACGACCGTGACCCTCGCCGCCACCGATCCGGCGAACCCCTACGGCGCCGCACTTCCCTGGCCCGCGCTGGCCGAGGTGTCGCACCGGCCCGGCCGCAAGGCCGGTGGCCTCGTCGTACTCGTCGACGGCGACCTCGCGCTGTATCTGGAGCGGGGCGGCAAGACCGCGCTGGTGTTCACCGACGACGAAGACGCGCTGGGGGCCGCCGCGTCCGATCTCGCCGGAACCGCCCGCCGGCGCCGGCTCGACACCCTCACGATCGAGCAGGTCAACGGCGCCTTCGTCTACGGGACCGCGCTCGGCCGAGCCCTGCGCAGCGCCGGTTTCGTCGAGTCCCCGCGGGGTCTGACGTTGCGACGAAACACGGTCGGAGACGCCCGGCGGGAATCCACCCATGCCTGAGGGTGGCACGCTCCGTTCACCGGCCCCCTCCGCCGATGCCTGAGGGCGACACCGTCTTCCGCGCCGCCCGACGCCTCGCCGACGTGCTCGAGGGGCGCGAGCTCGCGCGCTTCGACCTGCGCGTGCCCCGCGTCGCGAACGTCGACCTCACCGGCGGCACGGTGCGGGAGGTCGTCCCACGCGGCAAGCATCTGCTCCACCGGATCGACGGCTGGACCCTCCACACCCATCTGAAGATGGAGGGCGAGTGGCACGTCTACGATCGTGGCGGGCGATGGCGCAAGCCCGGCCACAAGGCACGCGCCGTGCTCGGCACCCTCACCCACGACACGGTCGGCTTCGACCTCGCCGACATCGCGGTCGTCCCCACCGATCAGGAGGACACCCTCGTCGGCCACCTCGGACCCGACCCCCTCAGCCCCGCCTGGGACGCGGGAGAGGCCGCACGGCGCCTGTCTGTGGACACCCGATCGATCCATGTCGCCCTCCTCGATCAACGCAACGTCGCGGGGTTCGGCAACGAATACGCCAATGAGATCCTCTTCGTGCGCGGCGTCCTGCCGACCACCCCCGCGCCCGAGGTCGACACACCGGCGCTCCTCGACCTCGGTGCACGCATGATCCGCGCCAACCGCGATCGAGCGGGCCGTACGTTCACCGGTGACACCCGACCGGGCCGCTCGACCTGGGTCTACCGCCGGGAAGGACGCGCGTGCCGCCGGTGCGGCACCCTCATCGAGGGCGGTCAGATGGGCGCCGACCCCACGTCCGAACGCATCACGTTCTGGTGTCCGCGCTGCCAGACCTGATCCCCGGCACCACCCCGGCGCCGCCCCGACGCCGTCCCGGCATCCTCAGTGACCGATGTACCGGCCGGGGCGATGGTTCAGTGCCAGGACGAGGTTCAGCACCACCGCGCCCACGGCGCTGAGGAGCACACTCCACAACGGGACGACCAGGAGCGCCGACGCGATGATCATCACGTCGAAGATCATCATCGTCCACCCCGCCCGGAAGCCCCAGCGATCCTGCACGATGAGCGCCACGATGTTGACGCCCCCGAGACTCGCGCGGTGGCGGAACAGGATGAGCAGCCCCACACCGGCCAGGAGGTTTCCCCCGAGCGTGCCGTAGACCGCGTTGAGGGAGTCGAGTACGACCATCGACTGATGCACGATCGACCACCCCGACACCAGGCCGATCGAGATCGCCGTGCGCACCGTGAAGCTCCACCCGCGCTGCCACACCGCCAAGACCGCGAACGGCAGATTGATCACGGCGAACAACAGCCAGAACGGCCACGTCGTCGCGTAGCCCAGAAGCAGGGAGAGCCCCGCGGTCCCCCCGGTGACAGAACCGGCCGACTGGAGCAGGAACAGACCGAGGGAGGCGACGAAGGTCCCGGTGAGGATGCCGAGTACGTCCTCGGCCCACGAGTGCTGCGTGCTCTGGTCATCGAAGACGAGGGAGGGGCCGGTGGCCGCACGGGGCGCGTCGGGATCGTCGATCGGTTCGCTCGTCACGCTCCCATTGTCACCGACGGCCCGGTCCCATCCGATCCGTATGCCGCACCGAACAAAAGATGTCAACCCGGTGCATCCGAATCGGTGGATCCGGGGGAATGAATAGACAATCAAGGAAGTTGTACCTGTATCCGACGTCAACAGACGTCAGAGGAGGGGACTGTGGGTAAGAACTACGTCGACATCGAGAACGACCACGGCGAGACGCTGCGCTACCGCAAGCACGCCAACGGCCGGGGCCTGATCGCGCACGGCGCCAAAGTGCACCCGACCGCGATCGTCGAGTCGGGGGCGTACGTCGAACCGGGAGTCCGCATCGCCGCGAACGTGCACGTCGGCCGGGGCGCGTGGGTCGAGTCCGATGTCGTGATCGGACCCGAAGCCGAGATCGCCCCCCAGGCGCACATCGGTCCCGGCGCCGCGATCGGCGCCGGCGCGAAGATCGGAATCCGCGCGCACGTCGGAAACGGTGCGCGCGTCGAGGTCGGCTCGCTCATCCGCGACGACGAGAGCATCGGCGCCGGCGAAACCGTCGCCACCGATCGACGCGGCCTGCATCTGGCCGCCTGACCTCGCAGATCCCCCGCGGCGTGGACCCCCGCGGATGGATCACCCCCGGCATAGGGTCGAGGGATGACCCGACGCTCCCGCCGCCTCGCGACGGGAGCGTTCGTGTGCGCGATCTCCGGCGTGCTCGCCGGATGCACCACGTCGCCCGCGGCGACACCCGTGACAGCCCCAGCCGACGCCGTGGCGGTCGAGGTCACACAGGTCGTCGACGGCGACACGGTACGTGCCCGCCCGCTCCCGGGCACGGCCCCGCCCTGGACCCCGGCGGAAAGCGACCCGGTCGACACCGACGTGGCGGTGCGCCTGATCGGCGTGGACACCCCCGAGGTGTACCCCGACCTCGAGTGCGGTGGAGCCGAGGCCACGGATGCGCTGCGCTCCCTGGTCTCGGCGGGCGACACCGTCTGGGCCACCCGAGACGACGAGGAACGCGACCGCTACGACCGGGTCCTGCTGTACCTGTGGACCGAGGACGGCACGTTCGTGAACCTCGAGCTGGTCGCCTCGGGAGCCGGCGAGGCGCTACGCATCGACCCGAACGACCGCTACTGGCCAGACCTCCAGGCCGCGCAATCCACGGCCCGCGACACCGCCGCCGGCATCTGGTCCCTCTGCCGCTGACCTGACCCACGTTCGCATGCCACCGGATGCCGGAATCCGACGACGTGGCGACATCGAGCGGCAACCGGACACCCGTGCCGGAGGCTTCGGTGCGGAAGGCGGGACCGGCTCGCAGTGGCGTCAGGCGAAGAGGAACAGCGCGAAGCCGAGCAACGGGAACGTCCCCTGCACGAGAGCCGCGCGAAGGTACGACCTTCCCGTCGTCAGCAACACGAGGGCCGCGGCGACCATGGAGCCGAGGCTGAACAGGACCAGAGTGCGTCCTGCCACGTCGGCAGCCGTGCCTGCCCCGCCGATCCAGAAGAGGACGAGACCGATCACCGCTCCGACCGCCAGGAACAGGTTGTAGAACCCCTGGTTGTAGGCCATTCCCTTCATGGTGTCGGCCGACGCCTGATCCTTCACCCCGAACCGCCTCCAGACGCGGGGCCTGGTCCACTGCACCGACTCCATCACGAAGATGTAGACGTGCAGGAGGGCGGCGAGCGCCCCGAACACGGTGGCCAGGATCGCGATCATGATCGAACCCTAGCGTCCGGGACGGCCCGTCCTGCCCGGCGCGCCCACCCCGAGCGAACGACTACCGTTGCCTCATGCCCAGACGTGCGAACCCCACGGGTCGGCACCCCCGCCGGGCGAGACCATCGTCGTCCCAGAAGGCGTCGTCCCAGAAAACGCCGTCCCAGAAAACACCGTCCCAGAAATCACCCCCCCAAGACGCGCCCGCTCCCCCGCCGGGACCGTTCCTCCTCGGCGGGATCCCTGGTGCGACGCCCGGGAAGTGGATCGACGCGTGGCGGACGCGCATGCCCGACAACCCGCTGGAGTGGCACCCGTTGGAGGTCGCCGCCCAGCGCGAGGCCCTCGTCTCGGGCGACGTGGATGCGGCGCTGGTGCGGCTTCCGATCGACAAGACCGACCTGCACGTGATCCCGCTGTACGACGAGGTCCCCGTGGTGGCGACCTCCGCCGAGTCCCACCTGACGGCCGCGGACGCCCTCACCGCCGCCGACCTCACCGGCGAGGTGCTGATCGTGCCCGCCGACGACGTCCTCGGGCTGCACACCGAGATGTTCCCGGGAGCCGACCGGCCGGTGTTCGCGGCCCCCGCCACCACCGAAGAGGCGATCGCGACCGTGGCGGCAGGTGTCGGCTTCGTCATCGTGCCGATGTCGCTCGCCCGGCTGCACCACCGCAAAGACGTGGCGTACCGCCCCCTCGAATCGGGGCCGACCTCCACGGTCGCCCTGGCCTGGCCCGTCGACCGCACCACTGCGCTGATCGACACCTTCGTCGGCATCGTCCGCGGTCGGACGGCCAACTCCTCCCGCACCTGACCCCGGGAACGGAACAGGGGATGCCGCCACACGTGCGAACGGCATCCCCCGGAAGCGGCGTGAATCCCCGCGAGCCCCGAATAGGCGGGGAACTCTTCGTGCCCCCAGCGGCCGGCGCCCCCCGGAGCCGACCGAACACGACCACTTCGCAGATCTAGAGCACCCTGGGTGATCGCTGATACATCGCCGCCAAGATTCTCTTGGCGCGTATCACCCGCGCCGGACGGACGCTCAGAACCCGGCCCCGTGGGCTTGGAACGGTGAGACCACGCCCAGGCGGTCCGAAGCGACCGCGAGCGCCTCGGCGGGGGCGAGTCCGGCAGCCAGCTCGACGTGCATCGATCCGAGCAGCTCGCAGGCGACGTCGTCGGCGACGATCGCGGGGGCGGCGATGACGGATGCGGATCCGGCGTGCAACCACACACGCGCCATACCGACAGCCTCCTCCCCCCATCGCACCGCCGAGCGACCGACCTCGCATGCCGAGAGCACGACGGTGCGCGGAACCCGGGGGATCAGATCGATGTCGTACCCGAAGAGGGCGCCATCGGACAGTTCGAGACCGGAGAACATCGGGTTGTCGACCGCGTGACGACCGTGCGCGGCGATGTGGAGGACGTCGACGGCGCCGGCGAGCTCGGTGACCCGCGACACGGTCGCCGCCTCCTCCTCCACGACGGGTGCCCGTTGCCACGCCGAGGCGCCCCGCCGGGCCTCTTCGCCGCCACGCGCGACGCGTGGGCCGACCGCGAAGCCCGCACGGGAGGCCACCGTCGACGCGGAGGAGTCCCGGCGGTGGAACCATTGGGATGCCGACGCGGCGAGGGTCAACACCCGCCCCCCGCATGCCGGGGAGCATCGCCCACGGGATGCCGTTGAGCAGGCCCGGCGCGGTGACCACCAGTCGCCGAGCGGAGGTGCGTCGGAGCGGTTCGTCCAGGAGCGCGACGGAGAGCGCCGCGAGGCGGGCGTCGAGGGAGCGACGGACCACGGTGGCCATCGGGCCGGTGCGTACCGACGCGGCCACATCGAGGTCGGCACGCAGCCCCTTCTGCAGGTCCCGGATCACCGAGTCGCCGCCGAGTTCGACGACCTCGGCACGTGACCCGTCGACCACCAATGCGACGGTCTCCGCGCCGGTGTAGACGTAGGCGACCAAGGCTGTCTCGTCGTCGAGGGCGTCACGGAACACCGACAGGCCTACGCGTTCATCGATGCGGGAGGTGCCGACCGAGGTCCACTGGTGCTCGCGTGCCCGGTCACGCAAGTGCGCGGCGCGCGGGCTCGAGAGCCAATCACCGGCGGGGTCCTCGGCCCGCAACATCCGCAGTTCCGCGAGGGCCTCGGCCATCTCGGGGTCCGGCGGCGGGCGCAGCGGCACGACCTGCTGGCTCAGGTGGCGCGCCCGCTCGGACCACTCGAACACGATCTCGGGGCGGCGGGTCGCCACCGCCGAACGCAGGCCGGTGAACACGAGGTCGGTCCCGTACATCGCGACGGATGTCTGCAGGTCGATGCTGCCGAAGGTGCGCTGCCAGGCCGCGAGGCGGTCCAGGCCGGCGGCCGCGTGGCGGCGTGCCTCGGCGGCGCGTCCCCGGGCGGCGGCGCGGGCGGCCTTCAACTCGTCGCCGAGGACCCGGACCTCCATCGGAGCCGACGCCGGCACGCGCGGCGCCGGCGCGGCGGCGTCTCCTTCCCGCGCGGCCGCGAGTGCCGCGGCGATCCGCAGCGCGGCCGCCTCGCTGCGGAAGCCGTGCGAGACCAGCTCCACCGCCACACGCTCGGCCGCTTCGCCGGACACCGGCCGTCGCGTGGGCCTGCGCCCGGCGTGATCGGTTCCGAACCGCGCGCGCAGGCGAACCGCCTCCGCACGGGACGCCCAGGCGTCGTTGCCGAGTGCACGGAAGCGCCGTGCGGCGTCGCCGGCGACGCGGGCGGATTCGAGCGGATCGTGCGCAAGGAGCGAGCGTGCCAGGTGGAATTCCGCCTCGGCACGCGATTGCGGCATCCGGTTCGACCCGAAGATCGCGGCCGCCTGGCGGAAGAGTTCTTCGGCCTCGGTGGTCAACCCCGCATCCCGGAACACCTCGGCGCGGTCCATCGCACCGATCGCCTCGGCGACGGGCGAATTCGCGGCCTCGGCCCGCGCCGCGTTCATGTCGCGCAGGGCGCGGACGAGGTCTCCCTCCAGCAGCGCCGTGTAGCCGAGATTGTGGCGGGCCTGCGCGGCATCGGTGGTCAGCCCGTTCTCGGTGAACACCGCCACGGCCGCATCGAGGTCTTCGGCGGCCGCGGCCAGCCGTCGCTGCTGCATGCGCACGAGGCTGCGGTTCATCCGGATGCGTGAAGCCGCGACGGCGTCATCGGCAAGCCGCTCGATGGCGAGCCCGAGCCAGCGCTCCCCTTCCTCGAGGCGTCCGCCGTAGTTGGCGAGCCCGCCCAGCTGGCCGAGGAGGATCGCCTCGGTGTGGGCGCTCAGCCCGGGCTCGGCGAGCGTGTCGTGCAGCAGTTTCTCCGCCACATCGGGTCGCCCCGTTCGCTGCAGGGCGATCGCGCGGGTGCCGCAGATGCGGGCGAGGAGGTCCCGGTCGTCGGTGAGGCGGGCCGCGCGGTCGAGCGTGCGTTGCGCCGTCGCGTAGCGACCGTCGATGCATTGCGCGACGGCCTGCTCGTGCAGCCGCGTCGCATCGATCCTCACGCCCTCATCATCTCGCACGGCTCTTTCCGTGCGGCACAGATGACGGTGCAACAAGGAGCGTGCATCTGAGAAAACTTGTCCACTATTATGTGTCCGCAAGCTCCGCCCGCAGCAACCGCCCCGAAGGAGAATTCCATGCCGCTGATCGATTCGTTCCGATATCGACGATCGGAACCTCGACGGGGCCGCCGAGCACTGCTCGTCGTCGCCGCGACCCTGGCGCTGAGCCTCGCGATCGCCGGCGGCTCATCTCTCGCGACCGCCACCCCGGCGGTCGCCGCCGACGGCGACCCGGTCGGCCAGACGCTGTGGCTGCGCAACGGGCTCGGACAAGACGCCTACAACGTGTCGATCACCGAGGCCGACCCCGCGGCAGACGACGGCACCGTCCTCATTCGCCAGGGCAACGGAAGCTGCCTCAGTGCGCGCTGGGACTTCCGCACCCCGGATGGCTTCATCCGAGACCACATCGATCAGCCCTGCAACACCGCCGACGTGACCCAGCGCTTCTTTCTCGTCCCCTTCGAGGAGGCGCCGCGGCCCGATGCGGCGACACCCTCGCCGGTGTTCGACCACAACGCGTTCTACATCGTCTCCGAATACAACGGGCAGTGCTTCTACTCGGACGCCAACGGGCTCCACGGCCACGGCAACTACGAGGCCCTGGACCCCACGTATGGCCTGCACAACCATCCGGCCCGGGGATTCAACGAGTGCGGGACGGACTACTACCACCGACAAAACGCGACCGGAAACGAGATCACAGCGGGCGTCAACGTGCATACCGGCGCACAGTTCTGGGTGATCATCAACGACCGGAAGGATTCAGCCACCGGTAACTGGACGGAATTCGAACACGTGCTCCATCTGGCCTCGAGCGCCGCCACTCACCGCTGCGCTGAGAACACGTTGCGTTGCGCGGTGCGCAATGACGCCACCGACGGTTGGCTCCCCCCCAATGACTCCGCCGTGCGCGCCAGCGGAAGCGTCGAGATTCGCGCGGCGGGTTGCGGAGCTCCGGTCGACAGCGACAGCGTCACCCGCCGGCACAACGACGGGGAGAAGGACGAGACGATCACCAAGTCGTCGACGATAACCATCAGCAACAGCTCGACGGTGTCGGACAAGACGACCGTCGGCGGGAAGATCTCGATCTCCGGCGGAACCGGAAAGGACGCGCCTGCAGCCTTCAACGCCGGCGGTGAGTTCTCGATCTCCCACGAGGGCGCCATCGCGACCACCCGAACGACCGCGACGGCGACATCGGAGAGTGTCACATACACCGTGCCGCCACAGCGGTACTTCATGCTGACGTGGACGCAGACGGTCTACGTCATCGACGCGGAGTGGTCGCTCGGACGGGAGTTCACCCATCTGTTCGGCGGGTCGGGGTGGGAGCTTCCCATCAGCTCGGTCATGCCCCTGTCGATCGACGGCGCGTCACCCTTGGTCCCGTCGAATGTCGTCACGAAAACACAGAAGGAGTGCGCCGCCGGTCCCGCTTCGACCGTCGCGACCCCTCCGACGATCTCCGCGTCTGCCGCGTGCGACGCCGGGCTCCCGGAGCCCGCGGTCGGAGCTGTGCTTCACGCCTGCCCGGGCACGTGGAGCATCCCCGCTCCGGCCGGCCAAGGCACCGACGACCCGGTGTACGAGTATCAGTGGTACTACGAGGACAGCGACGGGGTGCAGCGGGACGCGACGCCGTGGAGCACGGCGAATGCCACGTTCACGCTGAAGGAGTCATCGTTCATCACGCTGCACCACTCCCTCGGTGTCCGTGTGCGTGAACTCGGCGACCCGTACCGCCTCGAGTCGGAGCCCGCGGAGAGTTCGAACGAACTGGCGCTGCACCCCGGCGCAGTCGGTGACTCCGCCACCGGTGATGGCTCGGATGAGCACGGGGATAGCGGCAGTGCCGGCGATGATGACGCCTCGCACGTGAAGGATACCGCCGCACCGACCGATCACGCCGAGGTGGATGCACTCCCCGCCACCGGGGCCGATGGGACCGAGTCGGCACGGCTGCTCGCACTCGGAACCGCGCTCCTCCTCGCCGGAGGCGCACTCGTGTACGCCCGGAAGCGCGCGAGCCACAGCTGAGGTGCCCGCCGGGGCGCGGCCCGCCGGGCCCGCCCCGGCGCGCACGTCAGGCCGGAGCGCGGCGGTGGCCGTCCCACTCGCGCAGCGCCCGCGAGCCGGCTTTCCCGAGCGCTTCGACACGCGCCGCGACCGACTCGTCTGCGGTGCCGTCTATCAAGCCGTCGGCGATCCGCTCGGCCAGGAGTCCCGCAATGAACGGCGCCGCGAAGGACGTGCCGCTCCACATCACGAAGCCGCCGGTGTAATCGTCGGGGTCGATCGTCTCGCGGCGCAGTCCGAAGCGGTCGTTACGAGTACCGGCCTGCGTGCCGCCGTTCAACGGCGGCGCGCAGCTGACCACGGACGCACCGGGAGCGTAGACGCGGACCCATCGGCCGACGTTGCTGAACAACGCGACACTCTTGCCGTTCGGATTCAGCGCCCCCACCGACAGGTGCGGGGCCGCGTCGGCCGGATCATCCACGACGAACTCCGCGTCGGGCCACCGCCACAGCGCCGCCGGGAAGGCGGGACGGCTGGTCGCGTCGTTTCCGGCCGAGCAGACCACGGCGCAGCCGTGACGGCGGGCCGCGACGAGATAGCGGACGAGGGTCTGGTCGAATTGCCCGTCCTCCGGTGTCTCGTGGTAGTAGCTCAGCGACAGATTCAGCACGTCGATCGGGCGCCCACCGGGCAGCCCCTTGGCGTCGCGGATGACCAGCTCGGCCACAGCACGGACGGCCGCGAGGAACTCCCCTTCCAGCAGGGTCCCCTGGCTGTCGGCGACGCGGATCGAGATGAGGTCGGCGTCGGGGCAGATCTGGCGCACGATTCCGGCGACGAAGGTACCGTGGCCGGCGGCGGCGTCCAGGAACCCGTCGTACGGGCCGGAGATGTCGCCGATGGCCTCGGGGTCGGTCGCGGGGTCGGTGATGCCGATCGGTTCGCCGTTCACGTGCGGATCCCGATCGACGATCGACGGCGGAAGCCATGCGTGCTTTCCGCACCCGGTGTCCATGAAGGCCACCACGGGCCGCCGTCCCACGACGGTCTCGTCATCACGTCGGGGCGGATCACCGATGTAGCTCACGACCTCGCGTCCGCCGGAACCGGGGTACGCGTAGGCGCCGGGTCCGGGGGCGTTGGTCGAACCGTACGGGTTCGTCGAGCCATACGGGTTGGTCGAGCCATACGGGTTGGTCGAACCGTAGGGATTCGTCGAGCCATACGGGTTGGTCGAACCGTAGGGATTCGTCGAACCGTAGGGATTGGTCGAACCGTAGGGATTCGTCGAACCGTACGGGTCGATGCTGACGACGTGGTCGAGCGCGACGCCGCGGAGGTCCTTGCCCCGGAGTGCGCGGGCGCGCTGCAGCAGCCGCCACCCGTCGATCGGGGGCACCGGCTGATCGTCGCGCCCCGGCTGGGGGTCGGGGAAGATGATCCCGAGGAGGACGAGAGGAAGCCCCAGCTCCTCTTCGGCGACCCGAGCCCGCTCCTGCGCCTCGTCGTCGGTGAGGCGGTCGCCTCGGATGGTCTCCACTCGCACACCCCACCCGAAGAACGCGCCGGCTTCACGGAGGACGCCGAGGATCTCGAGCAGTCGCGCCCCCTCGGTGAGCAGGAGATGGTCGGCGGCGTACGTGGTCGGGTAGGGGTCGACGCCGTCGACCTGCTCGATCCCCGGATCCAGGGGCACCCCGCGGGGCCGTCCGGCCTCGATCCGATCCCGCCAGCCCGGCTCGTCGACGTTGTCGACCATGCGTCCCCCTGATCTTCCCCGCCTCGCACGGCGGTCTCACTCGTGCGGATGCGGGCGCATCCGCACCCGGTCAGGCCTCGAATCGAGGCGTCTCGAACTCCTTCATCGCACCGTCGGTACCACGCACCGCCATCCGCAGACGCGTCATGCCCGCGGGGATCTCGTCGAAGGCGAACCGTCCCTGTTCGGCGGGATCGGCCGCCCAGTCCGCGTCGTCTTGGACCAACCGGATCGCGAGCGTCTCGGCGTCCACCCAGCCGTCGATGCGGCGCTTGCCACTGGCGGTCACACTCACGTGCAGCAGGACGGTCGTGTCGCCGCGGTTGAACTGCAGCGTCGCCGTCTCGGCCGGAGTGGTGCGCACGGCGCCGATGGTCGCACCCTCGACGAGGGTCAGGAGGGCATACTCCCGCGACAGGTCTGCGACCGCGACGGCGGCGACCATCCGGTCGATCATGTCCGCGGGCATCGGGTCGATGTCGTCCCAGGTCGCCCGCAACCGGGCGAACAGTGCCGCATCCGCGGCGAAGTCTTCAGTGTCCATGTGCGTCCTTCTCTCCTCCGGCTCCTTCGAGAAGGGTGCGGAGCTTGCCCAGGCAGCGCCGACGCGTCGGTCCGATCGATCCGACCGGCATCGCCATGTCTGCGGCGATGCGCGCATAGTCGGGGCGGTCGTCGAACGCGACGATGCGCAGCAGCCGCTGGCAGCGTTCATTGAGCTTTCCCACGGCCAGCCACAGGCGACGCGACTCATCGTCGGTCGCCGCGGTCTGCTCCGCGGATTCGTGGACGGGAAGGTGCGGTTCGAGGTTCTCCGCCTCGGTCGCCTCCGCACGACGCTGCTGCTTGCCCACCCGCCACGCCTCGCGGCGCGCGGTGGTGGTCAGCCAGCCGGACACGGCGTTCGGATCGGCGATCGAGGAGTGCCGCTGGACGAGGGTGAGCCACGTGGTCTGCACCACGTCCTGCGCGAGCGCCGCATCCAGCCCGTACGCGCGCACCACGTGCCACAGCACCGGTGTCATCACCGTCACCAGATCGTCCATCGCCCGCCGGTCGCCGTCACGCCACCGTCGGAAGGAAGCGGCTGCTCTCTCCCACCGTGGCTGATCGACGGACTCGACGGAGGCCCCAGACCCCGCATGCGTCATGAAGCCCATTCTGTCCACAACACCGGAGAGCGCGAAAGGGCGCACGGTGATACATGGGAGAATCGAGAAATGTCCGACGCGCGAATTCTGTACGTCTGCGCGCGCCCACAGCGTGTGGCCGCCGACGCCGAGTTCGCGTCGTTCCGGCGCGCGATGGGGCTCACCGAGCTCGACGAACTCGACCTGGTGCGCACTCCGCTCGATCCGGGGGTGATCCACGACTACGCGGGGATCGTCGTCGGAGGCAGCCCGTTCAACGTGACGGACCCGGAGGCCACCAAGACCGACGTGCAGCGACGCGTAGAGGCCGATCTCGAACGCCTCGCCTCCGCGTGCGCCGACGGAGGCCCGGTGGGCCTGTTCACGTGCTACAGCATCGGTGTGGTCACCCGCATGCTCGGTGGCACGGTCAGCCGCGCCTACCCGGAGGACACCGGCCCGGCCGAAGTGCAGATGACCGACGCGGGCCTCGTCGACCCGCTGTTCGCCGGGCTCCCCGACACCTTCACCGCGCTCACCGCGCACAAGGAGGGCACCGAGACCCTGCCGCCCGGGGCCGTGCAGCTCGCCACGAACGCGCCGTGCCCCGTGCAGGCGTATCGCGTGGGTGAGCGTGTCTACACGACGCAGTTCCACCCCGAGCCGACACCGGCCGACTTCACCGAGCGCATGGTGGTCTACCGCAACGACGGCTACTTCGACGCGGGCGACTTCGACGCCGTCGCCGACAGGGTCCTGGCCACGACGGTCGACGCACCCCTCACGATGCTCCGGAACTTCGCCTCACGCGTCGCCATCTGACCGGCACCCGTCGCCGGGCGCGGCCCGCCGCGCTCAGGCGTGCGGGTCGGGCGCGACGATCACGGCGGAATCCGAGGGCACCCGGACCGCTCCCGCCGTCACAGCCACCGCCGACGACGTGCTCAACACCACCGCATCCCCCGCCGCGGCGGGCGCATCCCATGCCTCGTCCGTCAGGTTCACCAGAATCCGCAACGCACCCCGGCGAAGCTCCCACGCGCGGGCGCCCGGTGCATCGTCCCGCACGAGGGTCGCCCCCAGGTCGGCGACGTGGGGTGAAGTGAGGTCGGGGTACTCCCGCCGCAACCGGGCCAGACGCCGGTAGAGCGCGAGCAGACGCGCGTGATCGCCCTCGCCGGCCTCGTCCCACGCGAGGCGAGACCGGTGGAAGGTCTGCGGATCCTGCGGGTCGAGGACCTCCGCCGGATCCCAGCCCATCCGGGCGAACTCCTCGACACGTCCGTTCGCGGTGGCTTCGCCGAGCTCGGGTTCGGGATGCGAGGTGAAGAAGGCCCAGGGGGTGGACGCGCCCCATTCCTCCCCCATGAACAGCATCGGGGTGCCCGGCGCAGTGAGGGTGAGCACGGCGGCCACCGCCAACCGGTCGGCCGACAATGACCCCGTGAGCCGGTCGCCGGCGGCACGGTTGCCGATCTGGTCGTGGTCCTGCGAGAAGGTGACCAGCCGCCATGTCGGCACCTCTTCAGGCACGGGACGACCGTGATCGCGGCCGCGGAAAGACGAGTAGGTGCCGTCGTGGAAGAACCCGCGTGTCCACACCTTGGTGAGCGCGTCGGGCGCGGCGAAGTCCTCGTAGTAGCCGACCGTCTCGCCGGTGAGGGCCACATGGACCGCGTGATGCCAGTCGTCGCTCCACTGTGCGTGGAGCCCGTATCCCCCGGCTTCCCGCGGCAGGATCAACGTGGGGTCGTTCATGTCCGACTCAGCGATGAGGGTCAGCGGCACGCCGCGGTGTGCCGAGAGCGCGTCGGTCGCTTCTGCCAACTCCTGCAGGATGTGCGGCGATCGGGCGTCCTTCAGCGCGTGCACCGCGTCGAGCCGGAGCCCGTCGACGCCGTAGTCGCGCATCCACATCACCGCGTTCTCGATGATGAACGCACGCACCGCGGGCTGGTCGAGGTCGACGCTCGACCCCCACGTGTTGCGTTCGGCGTCGCGCAGGTAGGGGCCGTACTCCGGGAGGTAGTTGCCGCTGGGACCGAGGTGGTTGTACACGACGTCCTGGATCACCGCGATCCCGGCCGCGTGGGCCGCGTCGACGAAGCGACGGTAGGCCGCCGGCCCCCCGTACGCCTCGTGCACCGTGTACCAGAGCACGCCGTCGTAACCCCAGTTCCACACACCGTTGAAGCCGTTCACCGGGAGCAGTTCGACGTGCGACACCCCCAGGTCCACCAGATGCGACAGGCGACCGGCCGCGGCGTCGAGGGTACCTTCGGGAGTGAAGGTACCCACGTGCATCTCGTAGACGACGCCGCCCGCGAGCTGTCGCCCGGTCCACAACGGCCCGCGTGGTGTCACGTCGCTGCGCGCATCGAGGTCGACGTGCGCCGACAGGCCGTGGACGCCCTCCGGCTGACGTCGCGATCGCGGATCCGGGCGCGCATGGTCGGAGTCCCCGAGGACGAAACCGTAGCGGTCGCCGTGCGCGAGGTCGACCTCGCACCGCCACCAGCCGTCGGCACCCGCCGCCATTTCGACGTCATCATGCCCGGGCCGCCGCAACCGCATCCGCTCGACCCGCGGGCCCCACACCTCGACACTCATGCAGGAATCCTCTCTCGGTTCACACCCTCAGTCATGGGTCGCCTCGGACGCCAGCAACGCGACGGGGTAGGTGTGCAGCAACTCGGCGACGGGGCGGACACCTCCCGCGACGCGACGTGACCTGATGACATCCACGAACCGACCCGCGGGGAGCATCAGCGAGGTCTCACCCCAGCCTCCCCGAGCCGCGAGTCCGACGGGGAGCCGGGTGGCCACCGCGATCGCCCCGCCCCGGTCGAACGCGACCGCGTGGTCGGCGGCCTCCCCCACGACCGTCATCGGCGTATATCGCGTGTAGAGCTCGGGACGGTCGCGGCGCAACCGGAGCGCGCGGGAGGTGACCAACAGCTTCGCGGCAGCGTCATCGCCCACGTCGGGGAGCTCACCGCGGGCGTGCGCCTCATCGAGCTCGGCGAGCATCCGCGCCCGCAGTGCGAAGTCCACCGGACGCCGATTGTCGGGGTCGACGAGCGAGGTCTCCCACAGCTCCGACCCCTGGTAGACATCGGGCACGCCGGGGCCGGCAAGCTGGAGGAGCTTGGCCGACAAGCTGTTGGACCACCCCGGCCCGGCGATCTCCGCGACGAAACCCGCCACGATCGGTCTCGCGGCGCCGAACGCCGCGTCGACGAGATCATGCATCCGCTTTTCGAACACCTCGTCGGGACGCCACCAACCGGTCTGCTCCGCCGCCTCCCGCGCCGCCTTCTCGGCATACGCGTGCAGACGTTCCGGCGTCGCCGGCCACGACCCCACGACGGCCTGCCACAGGAGGTTGTCGAACGGGCCGTTGCCGGTCGAGGCGACCTCGCGCAACGCGTCGAGCACCTCCCCCCACCGCCCCGGAACCTCGGCCAACACGTCCAGACGCGCGCGCACGTCTTCGCCGCGCTTGGTGTCATGGGTCGACAGGGTCGTCATCGCGTGCGGCCACGAGGCCTGACGCCGCTGCCACGCCGCGTGGAACCCGGCGACGGAAAGGGAGAACACGGCCGGATCCCCCCCGACCTCGGTCAGCGACCCCAGGCGGGTGTAGCGGTAGAACGCGGTGTCCTCGACCCCCTTCGCCATGACCGGGCCGGTCGTCTGCTCGAAGCGGCGGGCGACCTCCCGCGCCCCGTCGGAGAGCACGGGCACGAGCGCATCGATCGCCTCGGCGAGGTCGGGACGGCGACGGGCGGCCTCCCGCGCCGCGTAGTGGAGGTCGTCGATCCCGGCGGGCAGGTACGAACGGTACGTCGGGAAGCACGCGAGCAGCTCTGCGAGCGCGTCCTCGGCGTCGACGACCGGTTCGGGCAGGCACCGCACCAGACGGCGGATCTCCGAGACCTGGATCGTGTCGGCGATCATGCGTTTGGTGTCGTGGATCATGTCCGTCCACACCGGCACCGTGCCGCGCAGGACGCCGTCGAGGGCGGTGAGCGGCTGTTCACCGTTCGGATCGACCAGGACCCGTTCGATCTCGGCGAGCGCGTCGTATCCCGTCGTCCCTGCCGTCGCCCACCAGGCCGGAAGCGTCTCCGATGGCTCGGCGTCGGGTTCGTGGGCGCTGCGCTCCAGGATCTTCTCGACCAACACGTACGCACCCTCGGTGGCCTGGGCGAGCCTCGCGAGGTAGCCCCCGGGGTCGGCGAGCCCGTCCGGGTGGTCGACCCGGAGACCGTCGACGAGGCCTTCCCGCAGCCAGCGCAGCACCTCGGCGTGGGCGGCGTCGAAAACCTCGGGCCGCTCGACGCGGACCGCCGCCAGCGTCGTCACCGCGAAGAAGCGCCGATAGTTCAACTCGGCGGCCTCGTCCTGCCAGAAGCGCAGCTGCCAGTTCTGGCGTTCGAGCACCGCTCGCACGCCCTCCGCCGTCGTCAGGTCGTCCGTTTCGTGCACGGATCCCGGCGCGAGCGGCAGGATGTGCTCGAAGTAGCGCACGAGCCCGGTCGCGGATTCGGGCGTGGGCGTCGGGTCGACGCGGATGTCGCCGATCACCTCGCCCAGCGGCGCGCCGAGCACGGGCACACGCACCTTGCCGTCACCGAAAGCCCAGTCGATGTCGAACGCCTCGGCGTGCACCGAGGCGCGGCCATGCGTGAGGACATCCCACCACCACGGGTTCTCCTGGGGCTTCGAGATGCCCATGTGGTTCGGCACGATGTCGGCGAGGATCCCGAGGCCGGCCTCGCGCGCCGCCTCGGAGAAACGCTCGAGCGCCGCCGGGCCGCCGCGGGCGGCATCCACCCGCGTGGGATCGGTCACGTCGTAGCCGTGGTCGCTGCCGCGGGTCGACTGCAGCAGCGGCGAGAGGTACGCGGCGTCCGCGCCGAGGTCGGCGAGGTACCCGGTGATCGCGGCCGCCGCGTCGAGGTCGAAGCCGGCACGAATCTGCAGTCGATAGGTCGACACGGGATGTGCGGGCATGAGCGTCCTCTTCCGGTTCTCTCGGAGCCTCAGTCGGCGCCGTCGGCCTCGGTCACGGACGCCGCCGCCGACGGGGGTGGGGTGATCACGGGCATCTCCGCCGTGCGCGCGTGCACCAGCATGCTCAGCGACGCCGCCACCGAATGGTCCACCCCGGGGTCCGGGAGGTCGTGCTCACGCAACACGACGAGCGCCTTCGCCTGCAGGGGGATGCGGGACCCCGGCGAGACCGGGCCGGTGTTCGCCCAGTCGCCGGCGGTGTCGACCATGACATCCCACTCGGGACCGTACCGGGGAGCGGGGATCTTGAAGTCGACCGGTTCGTCACCGGCGTTGAACAGCACGATGAAGTGGCGGTCGGTGATCTCCTCGCCCCACTTGTCGCGCTCGCGGATGCCCCGGCCGTTGAGGAAGATCCCGACGGTGCGACCGAACCCGGAATCCCAGTCCTCCGGCTGCATGAGGGTGCCATCCGGCCGCAGCCACACCACATCCGGGATGGGCCGCCCCTCCTCCATCTTCACGGGGCGGCCGTCGAAGAACCGGGTCCGGCGGAACGTGGGGTGGTCCTTCCGTAGGCGCGCGAGCGCCGCCGTGAACTCGATCAGGGGCTGGTCCACCGACTCCCAGTCGATCCAGGTGAGCTCGTTGTCCTGCGCGTAGCCGTTGTTGTTCCCGAACTGCGTGCGCCCCAGTTCGTCGCCGTGCGAGAGCATCGGAACACCCTGGCTCAGCATCATCGTGGCGATGAAATTCCGCTGCTGCTGGGCACGGACGGTGAGGATCTCGGGGTCGTCGGTGGGCCCCTCCACGCCGTGGTTATAGGACCGGTTGTGCGATTCGCCGTCGCGGTTGTCTTCGCCGTTGGCCTCATTGTGCTTGTCGTTGTACGACACGAGGTCGCGCAGGGCGAAACCGTCGTGGGCGGTGACGAAGTTGATCGAGGCGACCGGGGCGCGACCGGAGCGCTCGTACAGATCGCTCGACCCGGTCAGGCGCGACGCGAACTCCCCGAGCGCCTGCGGCTCACCGCGCCAGAAATCGCGCACGGTGTCGCGGTACTTCCCGTTCCACTCCGTCCACTGGGGCGGGAAGTTACCGACCTGGTATCCGCCGGGACCGACGTCCCACGGCTCGGCGATCAGCTTGACCTGGGAGACCACCGGATCCTGTTGCACCATCTCGAAGAAGGTCGACAGGCGGTCGACGTCATAGAACTCGCGCGCCAGGGTCGAGGCGAGGTCGAAGCGGAACCCGTCGACGTGCATCTCCAGGACCCAGTAGCGCAGCGAGTCCATGATCAACTGCAGCGAGTGGGGATGCCCGACGTTCATGCTGTTGCCGGTGCCGGTGTAGTCGGTGTAGTAGCGCTTGTCGTTCTGCTCGAGCCGGTAGTACGCCTCGTTGTCGATGCCGCGCATC
>NZTV01000118.1 GCA_002703245.1 Microbacterium sp. | reverse complement strand
GCAACACAAACCGTTAACGTGATTTTAAACTGAAATACCGCTACTGCAGCTTCTGTTGCGTTTCCTTCTAGAGAAAACAGGAAATAATCTTCCATAGCGCTAACTGCACCAGAAATCACAGCAGTATCGTAACCAAAGAGCAAACCTCCTAAACTCGCCACCGCAGTAATAAAAAAGATATTTCCTTTCATCTTAATATTGTTGACCGTTAATTGTCGTATTGCTATAATTAATCTCTTCAGCAAATTCAATTTCTAAAGGCTTTTCTGCACCTTTAATCGTTACATTTTTAAGATTAATATTGGCTACCGGAGTAGCTTCTCTACCTTTAATTAACAAACCATACTTACCACCTTTTTCAACCGTAATATTCTCTAAATAGATATTCTTTATTTCTGGTATAAACTCTCCTTCTTGATTGGCATAAATACCGTAATGTGTATTCACTTTTAGTACTGCTTCTTTCACCTGACCTACTTGAACATCTTTCACATATACACCATCTACAAAACCACCTCTTAACGTATTTGTTTTTATACGAATAGCGCGATCTAAGTTAGGACTGTCCATTTTGCAATTTCTCACAAATACGTTACGAACTCCTGCAGAAATCTCACTTCCCATAACGACACCACCATGACCATCTTTCATTTCACAGTTTTCAACGATAATGTTTTCACTAGGTATTTTTACGCGACGACCATCTTCATTTCTACCAGATTTAATAGCAATACAATCATCTCCAGTATCAAAAAGGCAATTAGTAATATGTACGTTTTTAGCATACTCTGGATCACAACCGTCGTTATTAGGACCGTGACTTTTAACCGTCACTCCATCTACAGTTACATGATTAGATTTAATTGGGTGCATTACCCAAAACGGCGCATTCGTAAAAGTTACTCCTTTCACAAGAACGTTTTCGCAACCGAAGGGCTGAAAAAATGTAGGTCTTAATTGATGTCCTTCTCCAAAAATTCTTTCTTCCACAGGAGTTCCTGCTTCATTCATTTTACGTAAGGAAGGCAAATTATGTTCATCTTTTTGCTGCGGTTCTCCCTCTAGATGACCATAACGTTCTGCGCCGCACCAAGGCCACCAGTTCTCATTACTTGCTTGACCATTGAAAACACCTTTACCGGTTACAGCAATATTTTTTTGTTCATATGCGTAAATTAACGGTGAATAATTCATTAATTCTACTCCTTCGTATGAAGTATGTACGACCGGCAAATAATCTTCTTTATTTTTACTAAAAAGAATTTCTACACCTTCTTCTACGTGAAAATTCACATTACTCTTTAAATGAATTGGCCCGGTAACATATTTACCAGCAGGAACTACTACTTTACCTCCACCAGCATCAAAACACGCTTTAATAGCTTTTGCAAATGCTTCAGAATTATTAGTTTCAGCATCTGCTACAGCACCATAATCTTTTACGTTAAATTCTTGATCTGGAAATTCTGGAACGATTAAATTATTTAAAATTTTATCTGCTTCATCCCAAGGATTAGCTTCAGAAATCGTTTTCGTATTTGCTTCTGAAATTTCTTTTTTTTGAGATTTTTCGTTCTTGCAAGCGTATAAGCTAGTCACTAATACACATAGTGCAAAAAATAATTTAGGGCTATTCATAAGTTTAAAGTTATTTTGTAATCGATTGCACTAATGTATAAAACCTTTATCAATTAACATAACTTTTTATCTTAAAATTGAATTTACTTTAATTTTAAGGGATTTAATTTAAATTTTATTAATATCATTAACACCTCATTATCATAATAATAATGAGGTGTTACTAAGATCATAAAACTATCAAGTTTTAATTGAATTATCTTGAAATATAAAGCACTAAATTTTGAAATTTAGAATTTTATAGGTTTCATATTGAGAAAGCTTTTCTTTATTTAGCTCTTTGGACCATTCCACACGGTCACCTAAAGCACCAGGCCCTTGTGAGTTATGCTCTGCATAAAAACTTGTTTTCTCGGCTTTTGGTTTTCCCCAATTATGCCACCCTTCTTGTTTAATATGATTTCCTAAATAACAATCTATAAGAACTGTTTGTGCATAATCTCGCCACGGTCTTCCTAAATAAACTGAGCCTTCTGGAGCAGAACCTAAGAACCTACAATTTTTAAAAACCATACCGTATGCTGAATTTTCTAAGGTTGATGCTGCCGTAACATAGCCAGGACTTTTACTAAAAATTTCGCAATTTTCGAATACCGCAGTAGACCAACCAAAAATAAAATCTACCGTACCTTCGATATAACAATCCTTGTAATATTGCCTACTATTCTTTCCGTGTAAATACAAAGTGTCTTGATTGCCTAAAAAATTGCAGTTTAGAAAAACAGCTTGATCACCATCTACACGAACCGCAACGGCCTGACCTACATTACCTGCGTCATTTTCAAAAGTTAAATTTTCAGCTTTAAAATTGTCACCGTAAATAAAGAAAGAAGACGAGCCTGTAGTTCCTAACTCTTCGCCTAGCACGTTTAATTTACTTGCATAGTCATCGTATGTTAAAATAGTATTCGCTTTATTTTCTCCTATAAAAGTGATATTTGTTTTTGTGCTCGGTAAAACTAACTTTTCTCTATAAGTACCTTCTTTTATAAAGACCGTTACCTCTTTTTTACTAAAGTTTGGTAAAGCCGTTATTAAATCTGAAATTTTCATGAAATCTCCTGAACCATCTTGAGCGACTAAAAAATCGTAAGCTTTTACTTGTACACATTCTTCTTCTATACTTATAAGTTGATTTGCGTATACTTCTAGGTTTGTATAATTTTTATCTAAATCATACTTATTAGCATCATTTATTTTTATTGACAACTTCATCATTTTCTCCCAAGCATCAGGCATACCATCTTGATCAGAATCTTGTAAAGATTTTCCTTTTCTTAATTGAGGCCAACCTCCTATATCTTCTTGAGAATCTATAATTCCTTTTTTGTAAGTTGTTTTACCTGAACGAACTTCATAAATAATTCTTTGATCTACTTCATCTCTTACTAAACTGGCTCCTGCAAAGCGCAAAACATCTTGAAAAGCTTTTTTTGGACTTTGAGTTTTTACATTACTATTTACACTAAACTCCTGGCTTACTTTAGTTTTTTCTGGATTCTCGCATTGAACGCCACCTTTCCAGTTCTCATTAGATATTTCTGGGAATCCTTCTACAAAATTTCCTTTCACATAAAAACTACCATAGGGAGTAGAAGGATTTACAATTCTATCTTTTTTAGAAGAACTTGTGGCAGGACCAGATTTAAAGTAATTATTTACCATATTGTAATTTCCCTTTTCACCTCCGTAAATACTATTGTCTCCCCAATTATAAATTACATTATTTCTAAAATCTACCAATTCATTTGGAGCATTTGGTACGCTTTTAGAACCGCCAAATCTTGGATTTCTACTATTATTACTCACAATTAGATTATGATGAAAACTTGCATTTTCACCACCCCAAATTCCGCCATAACCGTGAGCTCCTTTATGATGAACAGATCTATTTAATGCTTCAGAAATAATACAATATTGCATGGTAAAGTTTTTATTCCAGTAAAAAGAAGCATTTTCGTCGGTTCCCCAACTAATCGAACAATGATCGATCATTATATTTTTTTGATCACGACCACCAAAAGAGTCATCTTCAATTTCATTTACATCTCCCATTCTGAAACGCAAATACCGAATAATCACATTATCTGCTTTTACTTTAACAGGATAACCTTGAATAGTAATCCCAGCACCAGGAGCTGTTTGACCAAAAATAGAAAGGTTACCATGATTAATATCTAAGCTAGATTCTAGAACAATATTTCCAGAAACTGCAAATACAATAGTTCTAGTTTCATCTTTTAAAATTCCTTTTCGAAGGCTTCCTTCTCCACTATCATTAAGGTTTGTTACTGTATAAACTAAGCCGCCGCGACCTCCAGATGTGTACTGCCCAAATCCCTCTGCAGAGGGAAATGCTTTTTGCTGACTACTTACAGTACATGATATTAAGACCGTAATAAAGCTTAGTATAATATTTAAACTATTTCTGAAAATTTTCATCGTAAATCATAAGTTAAAAAAATTCCTCTACAGGTATTTACATTTAAAAGTAAAAGACACCTATAGAGGAAAATTATAGTTAAAGCTTAATTGTTATTATTTCAGTTAATAAAACTGTTTGGCTAAATTCAAATTAAACAATTAGCATGGAAAATTTAATCTCACGTTCTTTTAGAACCACCATCTAGGATCTCCTATCGCTCCACCTGTTGATGAGGCGTTTTGTAATTCTGAATCTGAAGGAAGGCTAAAATCTGTTGTTGAATCGTCCCATCCTAAATCTACATTATACATATTTTCTTGAGTTATATAACCTTCTTCCGGTTGAGGAATTAGCACTTGCTGAGGCTCATCTACGTCTCCATCTGTTAGATTAAAAAAGTTATTATATGCAAAAGATGCCGATGAGGTTTCATTATCCATCCTTATTAGATCTACTCTAGCACTACCTCCCGGTCTTGGGATATTTGCTAAAATGTTGTTTCTGAAATTTAAAGTTGCTTGAACATCATTTAAATCTAATAGCGTATAATTATCTGAAAAACCAATACTATTAATTGTACAATAATTAATATTAAAAGTTGGGTTTGGAGAAGGAGAAATTTCTTTTCTGTATCTTATAAATAAATCTCCTGCTCTGTAAAATGTTGAATTTGATAAATTTACTTCATTTACCACCAATTCTTCTACGTGTAAAAATGCATAACTCCCTGGGGCAAAATCGTAAAATGTAGAGAAATCTATATTAAAACTATTCATTGAATATGCTCCGTCTTGACCTCTATTAGCTCTAAATGCACTTGTTTCTACACCGTGTACAATACAGTTTTCTATAAATACATCTGTAAATGCAGCAACATCGTCATTACCATTACTACTTGTTAGGTTTATTAAGTATAAAGCATCTTCTTGTCCGTCTAACTCAATACCTCTAAGAGTAATTCCTGCTCCGTTATCTTTTAACGTAAATTCATTAAAATTAATTTTAGTGTCGTTTGGGTTATTAGATGTAGATTCTATTACGATTGTTTTGTTGTAAATCTGAAACTTATCTCCATTAGTATCATAAACACCCGGTTCTAAACCAATTACATCTCCATCTTGACTATTATTAACAATAGTTACAATATCATCTGCAGGAGTTAATATTTGTGTATAAATACTTTCTACTTTTGTTCGAAAACTTCTGTAACCTATACTTACATTTCCTTCATATAAATCTATATTATACTTGGTATTTGGATCTAGATTCTCTATTACTTTAGTACCATTTTGAGCTTCTTGTGATGTAATGGGTACAATTATAGGATCTCCCACAAATACAGGTTCTGATAAAGGATCTGTTTCGTCTTGAGTATATTCTTGCAACCTAAACTCGGTAACACCTTCTGTAATTTCCCACTCCACTGTAACTCTGTCTGAAAGTATATTTGGACTCAAAATTGGATAAAGTTTTTGCACACCTCTAATACTAAATCCTCTACTTATACTCCAATTTGATTCTGGTCTATCATCTAAAGCGTTTACTTTTACTCGTACAAAATATTGTTGTCGTACAGCTAACTCTTCATCTGTAAACACTACACCAGAAGTGTCTGTTTCTTTTTCTAGAATTACTTCTGAAGGTGTTGTAAATAGTGAATCTTCAGAAACTTGTGCGGTATAAATTTCAGCAATACCACTTGTAAACAATGAAGCATCCCAGGTTAACTCTGCACGATCTTCGTAACTCTGAACGCTAATCATTCCCGGAGTAAACATGCGTGTTGGCCCTTCTGCAGAAAAATCATCATCGCTTTCACAGCCTATTGCACATATAATTAACAATAACACTAATATGCTATTCCAATTTATTTTATGAATTAATTTTGTTTTCATTTTGTTTGCTTTTTTTAGTAACCGTAATCTTGAGTTAGGTTATAATTTGTATTAATTATATCGTCGAAAATAGGTAATAACTCTTTTCGATTAGGCTCAAAATATTGCATAAATCCTTTACGCTCACTATCGATATATTCTTCTAAAATACCATCTCTCCATCTTGCTTCAGAATATCCTGAAGGTACTTGAGAGGCATCTGGCGTCGGGTTATAAAAGACAGTAGATTGATCGTTACCTGCAAAGAATATATCTAAATTTTCTACTACCTCTTGTGCAGATAATGAAGGATCATATGGTGCCGGCTGATAGTAAATTACGTTAGGCACGTTAGCATAATCACCTGTTCCATTCATAAAATCTGTTAGTTCCTGACGTGTTTCTATAAACTTATCGTTAATTAAATTCCATCTTATCAAGTCGTATTTGCGAATACTTTCTCCTCCGAATTCTAAATATCTTTCGTGTACTACTTCTTCGAAGAAATCTTGTTTACCCGTAGGTATCGTTCCTATTTGATCTTCATTTCCTATAAAAGCTCTTGCTTTTACTTCTTGTAAAGCACTGATGGCTTCACTTGACGGCCCGTTATTAATTTCGTTATCTGCTTCAGCAAACATTAATAAAACATCAGAAAATCTAAGGATTGGCCAGTTTACTGCAAGATTTTGTGAAGGACCGGTAATATCTGTCCAAGATTTTCTAAACTTACCATCTGTCCAGCTATCTGCTCGTGCTACTTCAGTCATTTCATCTGCATTCACTTGAAATATATTAATTGTAACATCTCTTCGTTGATCGACTTTATTAAACTCATAAAAATAAACCGGGATAGCATTTACACCGCCACCACCATTCCATTGAGAAGCTCTGTCATGTCTTAAACCATTATAATATCCTAATTTACTATCGGTTTTAGAGTTACCTCCAAAAGCTCCTACTTCAAACATAATTTCGTTTGTATTATCTGCTCTACCTTCGTGTAGAGATCTAAATAAATCTTCAAAATTAGGATTTAAATCATGTTCTCCTCTATTCTGCATGATTTCTAAACATTCTTGTCTTGCTATCGCATAATACTCTTGTGGATTCGAACCTTGCTCCATCATTTGAGAACCTCTTCTTAAAGAATATCCCGCTCTGGCTAAAGCTATTCTTGCTCTCAATCCTTTTACAGCACCTTTAGAAAGTCTTGTTGGAGGAATATTTGCTTCTGTTCTCCAAGGTACATATTGTGCTGCTTCTTCTAAATCTGCTAAAAGTTGCTCATAAATTACATCTCTATCTGTTTTTTCTAAGAATAAATTTTCGTAATCTGCAGATGGCTGATCTTGAAAAGGCACATCTCCCCAGTTTCTGATTAATTCATAATAGAATTGCGCTCTTAATGCTAATGCTTCTCCTAAGAATCTATTCATCATATCGATATCAGACTGAGAACCATTTTGATAAATAGATGACCCCGGAATATATTTGATACATAAATTTGCTCTTTCTATACCACTGTACAACTGCTTGAATGGATTGTTAAGTTCTGGATTTGAAGAACAGGTTGCGTACATACTTATCCCTCTTCTATCATTACAGTTGTAATCTCCAGAAGTTTCAAAATCATCTGCTGCTTGTGGTAAAATTTCACTTAATCTGTTACCATAACCATTATCTCCTATTAATTCTCCGTAAACTGCAACTATTGCTGAAGATGTATATGAAACATCATTGAACAATACGTCTTGAGATATTTTTGAATCGCTATCTACTTCTAAATAGTCTTGACAGGAAGTTAAACCTAAGCCTATCGCTATAAAGCTAAATATTATATATTTTTTCATCATTGTGTATTTAAAATGTAACATTTAATCCTGCTAAATAAAATCTACTTCGTGGGTATGCTGCATAATCTACCCCTGGTGTTAAAGGATTACCTCTTCTTGTATTTGCTTCTGGATCGTAACCTGTATAATTTGTTAATGTAAATAAATTATTTACAGTACCATATACTCTAAAATTAGATATAAATTTAAACTTTTCTAATACTTTATCTGATAATGAATAGCCTAAGGTTAAATTACTTAGTCTTAAAAATGAGCCATCTTCAATGGCATAAGAATGTAAAATGTATTGACCACTAGGCGGTGTCCACATAGTTGTATTTTGGTTTAAGGCTGCTAATGCTTGAGGGTCTGTAACTTTAACTCCATTATCATTAAACCATTTCCAACTATTATTTACAGAAGATAGCATATTATTATCTCTATATAAGTATTGAGTTGTAAATTCGATCTTGTTCGCATTATATACTTCATTTCCTATTGAGAAATTAAAGAACATACTTAAATCAAAGTTTTTATATCTAAACTGCTGGCTTAAACCTCCGAAGAAATCTGGTTGAGAATTACCTAAAACCGTTTTATCATCATCATCAATAACTCCATCTCCATTTAAGTCTCTCAATTTTAAATCTCCAGGATTTACACCTTTAGATCCTAAAGCTGCAGCACTTGAACTTGCTACACCATCTTTTAGACTGTATTCTCCCGTTGACGCATCATAATCAAAATCGTCTAAATCATAAAAACCTTCGGTTACATAACCATAAAACTGACCTATTGGCTCTCCTACTTCAACTTTAAAATCTCTTATATTATTTACCCAACCAGAACTTTCAAAATAATAATCTAAATCTTCTCCGGTGGTATTTTTCCCTAAGCTTATAATTCTGTTATCGTTTGTTGAAATGTTAAAATTTGCATTCCATCCAAAATCTTCAGTATCGATTATTGTAGCCCCTAGTGTTAATTCTAAACCTTTATTTCTAGTTTTTCCTGTATTTTGAAATTGAAAATCATAACCACTAGTTTGCGGAATTTTAGCTCTCAACAACAGATCATCAGTATCGGTAATGTAAGCATCTATGCTACCGTAAATTCTATCGTCAAAAAAACCAAAATCAATACCTGCGTTTTTAGACACAGTAGACTCCCACTTCACAAAAGGGTTCGCTAACTCCGTAGGAGGTGCTGCTCCCGGTAATACAGATTGACCATAAGCATAACCATAATCGCTAGAAACATCATAAAATGTTTGATATAAAAATGGTTTAATTCTATTATTTCCAGATTCACCATAACTCAATCTTACTTTTAAATTCGACAACCATTTCGAATCATTTAAGAAATCTTCTTTATGAGCGTTCCAAGCTACCATAGCAGAAGGGAAAGTTGCATAACGATATTCTGGACCAAAAACACTAGAACCATCTCGTCTTACTGAAACTGTTGCTAAATATTTTTTCTTGTATGAATAATGAACTCGACCAAAGATAGAGTTTAAACGATCAACATTTACTGAGCTTGAAGGAGGATCTTGCACCATGCCTTCTGGCGGTGTAGCTCTTTGAATTCCTGCAAAGGCTTCATCTGCAGCAATATTTTCTGGTAACCATTTTACGTAAATTCTTTCAGATTCGCCATCGGTTCTAACAGTTTCTTGTCCAATTAAAACATCTAAACTATGTTTTCCCGAAAACGTTTTAGAAAAATTCAAAGTATTAGAATTTGTAATTTTTCTAGATTGACTTCTTCTTAAGTCAACCACAGGCATGTCTGCATTAGCTCTAGCTACACTTGTTACTTTCCCATTAAATTCATTTACTTTTCTATCATTCTGCACATAACCCACAACAGATCTGAAAGTTAAATTATCTAACACTTCATAAGAAATAAAACTATTTAATAATAAATCGTTTCTATAATCTCTTTGAATTTCATTCTGAACTAATCGCAATGGATTAACAAGATTGGTTAAAGTAGCATAATTTGGATCAAACTCATCTACAAAATCATCATTATTAGGTCCAATAAAAGGCTGATATCTCACCGTATTTCTCAATCTATTTGAACTTTGCGAACCTGTACTCGATGTACCTGCACCAGTAATTTTTCTTCTACTATATCTAGAATTAATTCCGAATTTAATACGATCACTAAGCTTATGATCGAATTTAAAATTAGCCATGCTTCTTTTGTAACCGGAATTTAACATAATACCTTCCTCCTCTACATGGTTTAAAGCTAAACTAAAAGTAGTTTTTGCTGTACCACCGGTAACAGTAAGGTTATGGGTTTGATTGAAAGCATCTCTACCAAAAACCTCGTCTTGCCAGTCTTGCATCTCGATTGATTTATAAATATCTAAATCTTCGTATTGACCATATCTATTAACAAATGTATTTGCCAATTGCTCATCTTCAGGAAAATTATAAAGACCATATTGATAATTTACAAATTCATAAGGATTCATTACATCAAGCTTATTCACGATTTTTCTAACACCACTATAGGTATTATAATTAACTTGAGTCGGCATTGCCTTACCACCCTTTGTTGTAATTAAAACTACACCATTAGCACCTCGAGCTCCATAAATAGAAGTTGAAGCCGCATCTTTTAAGACATCTATCGACTCTATTTCTTGAGGAGAGAGTATAGATAAAGCATTATCTACTTGTATACCATCTACAATATATAACGGACTATTATCTTGCGTAATTGAAGTTCCGCCACGAACCCTTATATTTACCTCTGCCCCAGGAGCACCTTCAGACTGAGTTACTCTCACGCCTGCCAAACGACCCTGAATAGCTTCTGCAGCACTATTCACTGGCATATCTTTAATCTGTTCTTGATCTACACTAGAAACTGCTGCTGTTAACTCTTCTCTAGAAACTTTTGAATAACCAACAATTACTAATTCTTCAAGTTCATTGGTTTCAGCCTCAAGGCTAATATCAAAATTTCTCTTCTCTCCCACAACTTCCGTAACTCTCTGAAAACCAACATACGTGAATTCTAATACACTTTCTTCACTAGCTACAACGATTTCGTAATTTCCGTCAAAATCAGTCGTGGTTCCGTTGGTTGTTCCTTGCTCCATAACAGTAGCTCCAACCAATGGCACTCCTTGATCATCTAAGACTTTACCTCGAACTCTAATTTCTTGCTGGTACACAAATGAAGATTCTATCTTCACTAAATTAGTAGTGTTTTTAGCCAAGAGATTAAAAGGAATAATAATCAGTACTGCTAGTATGTACCGAAAATCATAAAGAGTAGTTTTTTTTCTCATAATTTAAGCGTTGAATTATTTAAATCTTATTTTAAAGACCACTTTTTAAGAATACTTAATTG
>NZTV01000003.1 GCA_002703245.1 Microbacterium sp. | reverse complement strand
TGTAGGAAAATGCCATTTCGCGTGGAATCCTGGCCCTGAAACCGTTGCCAACTACCGTGGAATCGCGAGGGGTTCATGCCATCTCGAGCGGGAACCTACAATGCCGCTTTCCTCGAGGAGGATGCGACCGTGAGGATCCTCGCGGTCGGTACAGACGACTATGAGGTGTTCCCCTCGGCGCTGGCGCACGAGATCGCCCGAGGTCTCTGACGCGCTAGAGGAGCGCGGTGTCCACGCGGCAGCACTTCTGCTGCGCGTAGGGACGGTCACTCAACGGGATCCAGCCCTCTTCTCCTCGGCGGAGGAGGCGCGGGTGTCCGGGCTCGGTCTCAGCAGTCATGTGTGGGCCAGCGTTGGTCCAGCAGTTCTGTGCGCGCGTCTCGCACCACAGCGCGAGTCGCGCTTCGCGGGGGAGACATGCCCGGTGCGTCCACCAGGCGCGCTTCTCCCCGTAGGGGCCGAATTGGTGCCCTTCACTGTGGGCGATTGCGTCGTGGACAGCGCGGAACACGTCGTTGGCGAGCATCGGCGCGCGCTCTCCCGAGGGGAGGGTGACGGTCACGGTGCGTGCCATCGGGTGGTCCGGCGGTAGAGCGCCTTCGGTGTGCTGCGAGACCTCGGTGCGGAAGTAGAACAGATGCTTGTTCTGTCGCAGATCGTCGAGCATCGCGGCGGAGTCGGCATAGGGCTGCTCGGCCTCTCCGTGCCAGGGCTCGAAGGTGTAGCCGGCTTCCGTGAGCATGTCCCACTGCGCGCCGATGTGCTGGCGCAGGCTTCGGTAAGACCGGGCGACCTGTGGGTGGGTGGGTTCGTGCGCTGCGGCCGCGTAGGCTCGCGCTGCAGCGATGTCGTCGAGCTCGGTCAGCCGGGGGATGGGTTTGCGTTGCGGGAACCCGTGCGCGTCGGCGTATCGCTCTCTGAGCGATTGGATCTCCTTGATGGGCTGGTGGCGCTGGTAGCTGTCGGTGCCTGGCACGAACGCGACGTGCGCTCGAGCGAAGGTGGGCGACGTGCCGAGACGTGCGGCGATCGCGTTCACGGCGGATGCCGGCAGCGGGTACTCGGCGGGTTCGGCGATCTCGAGCTTGCCGTCGTAGAGCCTGCCACCTGGTGCGCCGGCGGCGCGGAGGATGTCGAGAGTCTCCTGGACTTGCAGCTGCGAGCCGGTGTCGGCGGCGAAGCTGTAAACCCGGTCAGGTCCGTCCGGGTCGAAGTACCCGGCCATGATGCTGTCCTGCTCATACCGTCCTGCGAGCTCTCCCGCCCAGTCGGTGACCTGCTCGAAGCTGTCCGCACGGACGATGTAGGCGCCGGCTGGTTCAGATGCGCCTTCCCAGAGCCCGTCTGCGTGCTGCAGTTCCGAGATCTCGATGCCGTGGCGTTCCGCGGCGGCGCGGAGGGTGTCTTCGTACTCGATCCACTCGTCGGTGTCGTAGTAGCTGGGGCGGGAGCTCATTCGCATCAGCTCGCCAGAGACCGGCCGGAACGGGGTTGCCCCGATGAAGGCCTCGAGCTGCTTCTCGGCGTTCTGCTCACGCTTCTCCGCACGCCGACGCCGCTGCCCTGCGGCTGTCGACGACGGGCACCGTCGCCCTCCGTGGTCGATGTCGTCGCACATGGCCTCTCCCGTTCGTCTGCTGGGTATAGGCCGGTGTTGGGGGTGTTCGCGGACAGAAATCGGGCCCCGCCGGTGAGCGGGGCCCCGAGGAGTGCGGTCGAGGTCTGGGTCAGCCGTTGAGCTCCTCCCAGACCTGGTACGCGCGGTGGAACTCGGGGCTGTCATCGTTCCCCTCATTGATGAGCTGGTCGAGGTACTCGTCGAGCTCGGCCTGCGAGAGCTGGCGTGGATCCTTCATGACACGGACCCATCCGCTACCGGCGGGCAGCTGCATCGGGCGCGTGGCTGCTGGCCTTTCCAATTGCCGGTGTAGAACAGCGCGCACGGCCACTCATGCTCGCCGCGGCGCCGCGGCCTCGGGACGGCGACCGTGAGCTCACTGCCCAGGTTCAGCGCGTCCATGATGTCGTCGGCGATGAAACCTGCCTCTTCGTCAGGCTCGTCGGTGTGCTGCTGGATTATTCGCACGATCGTCGCGCGCACATCCAGAGTGACGGACGACGGCGCAGCCCCGGTCATCGGGTGTACTCGCTCGGTGAGGGGATCGGCAGGTCGGGGTCGCGCAGCTCGTACTGCCGGTCCTCCACGTAGGCGGCGTACTCGTCGGCGAACTCACGCGCCTCGGCCTCGTTGTGTCCGTCCTGGCGGGCGTGATCGAACGCCGCCCGCCACTGCTCCCCCACTGCGCGATCGCGCAGCGCCGCGCTGACACCATCCATCAGCTGACCGGCCCGCACGGACGCGAACCGCAGATCCCCTTCGGCGAGGGCGAACAGGATCTTCTCGATGCCTTCGATGGCGGGTGCGGGGATGGTCAGGGTGATGTCGTCGCCGGCGTCGTGCTGGCCGGTGCGGAGGCGCCAGAGTGCGTCGGAGAGGGTGAGTGCGCGTTGGCGCTGGATGGGGGTAAGGAGGGAGCTGTCGGTGCCGGTCGTGGTGGGGGCGGGGTTAGGCATGCTCGGCCTCCTCTGTGGGCGGATTCATGATGATGAACCCTGTGCCGGTGGGCGGCTGGTCCTGGCGCAGTCCGATGATCTCGGTGTCGTTCGCGTCGGTGTCGTTGAGGGTCTGCGTGAGCAGGTCGGCGTACTCGTCCGGGGTGAGTGCCTGGACGGCCGCGGCGTCGGTGACGTCGACGGGCTTGCCGTTGACGTGGAAGATGCGGGTCATGGTGCTCCCTGGTAGTGCGTCGGTGGTGTCCATCTTCGTCGCGGGTCAGTGGAGGTCGAGTTCGACGCTGTCGGCTTCGAGGTCGGGGATGGTCTGGTCAGGGTGGCTGAACGTGGCGGCGGGGGCGTGGACGGTGACGCGGTCCCCGCGGTGCGTTGTCAGTCGGAGCAGCTCGGCGAGGGCGCCGTTGGCGTGGACGTTGTAGGGGCCGGCGTCGGTGTCGACGCGGAACCCTACTCGTGCTCGGCGGTCGGGGAGGCGGCGGACGAGGGTGAGCGGGGTGCGGATGGTTCCTGTGATGGTGACCGCGGTGCCCGTGGGGGCGGCGGTCTGGGTGATGGTCATGGCGTTTCTCCTCAATCGAACAGTGAATGTGACATTCACTGACTATACGCCTGCATGCCCGGTGGGGGAACCCCCGTGCATGGTGTTGCTGCAGGCCCTTCTTGCTGGGTATAGGCCGATGTTGGGGGTGTTCGCGGACATCCGGGTTGTGGAGGTCGGTGCGGTCAGTCGTCGGGGCCGCTGTCGGGTTCGTCGCACGCGCCGCTGTTGATGGCGTCGACGCCGACTTTCGTGAGCACCCAGCCGGGTTCGACCCACGAGTAGCGTTCGATCAGTCCTCGCCTGCGGAGGGACTGGATGGTGCCGCCGGGGATCCCCAGGCCTGTCGTGTCGAGGTAGCTGGCGCCGCCGGAGAGTGATCGGCCATCGGCGATCATCCGCATGGTGACTCGTTGGGACCAGTTCAGCGGCCGGGCGTTCTGGCGGCGCTTGAGCTCGGTGGTGGCGCATCGCGTGGCGTCGGCCTCGGTGGTGTGATGGTGGGCGCAGCGCCACACTCGTTCGCCGGACTGGTGGGTGTCTTTGTCGGCGACGTCGTCGATGACGCCGCGCAGCGCGCCTCCTGGGCGTCCGGGAGTCCATGATGACCAGCTGGCGGTCAGCATGCGATCGCCGCGGTCAGCTCGGGGGTGAGGATGCCGGCTTGCTGGTCTGCACGCACGGCTGCGCCGCAGTCTTTGCAGGTCACGTCGGCGATCGTGGTGGCTGCCGATGACGTCTTGCGTCCGCAGTAGCCGCGTTGCCCTGTGGCGGTGGCAAGGCAGGTTCGGGCGGTGCTTTCCTGTGTCATTGGTGGGGCCTGTCCTCGCAGCTCGAGCAGAGGTCGGGGGTGCCGTCGTCGTTGACCCACCAGCAGCCGCCGAAGCATGCTCGCTCGTCGGTGCAGCCGCAGACGTGACAGGTGCGCACGAGCTCGAGGAGCACCTGGTCGATTCCGCCTTGGGCGCCGAGCTCCGCGCCGAGCGCGGTGACTCGTGAGATCACGTCCTCGGGTGCGGTGCTGGGCACTTGGATCGTGATGGTGGTGGTAGGTGTGGTGCGGTCGTTCATGGTGGCCTTCCTGATGTTGGTGTCAGGCGGAGCGGGCGAACTTCGTGGCTGCGGTAGTCGGCTGCAGGGCGAGCAGTCGTCGTGCTTTCTCTGCTTCGATCTCGCGGGGCAGCTCTCCTTTGCGGGTGCCTGAGCGGCCGTAGAGGAGGATCTTCACGCCGGTCTTGGACACCTGTGCCTGGTCGGCGATCTCGAGGACGGTCATGCCGGATGCCATGAGCTGGCGGACGTGCTGTCGGATCGGCTCGGCGGGCACGCGCGGGGCCTGCGGGGCGATGCCGGCCTCCCGGCGTCGGCGCCGTTCCTCAGCCAGTGACGCATCGGCGCACGAGATCTCCGCGGGGCAGTGGTCGCGGTCCTTGCAGCCGAGCTGGTAGCCGTAGGCGGTCCCGTGGTGCTCGAGCGGGATGCTCTGCGCCTTCCGGTTCGCCATCCACTGCCGGTGATACTCGCGGCCGGCTTCGATGCACTCGGGGCGGTCGCAGCCGCGCGCTCGGCATGCGTTGGTGCCGTGCGGCTGCAGCTGCCTCGGCTGCGAGGTTCGGGCAGCACGCGCGGTCCGAAGTCGCGGTGTGCGTGGCCTGGCCGGTGGGGAAGGGCGATCGTGGTCTGCGAGGGCGTCGACGGCGGACTGGTGCCGCAGGGTTGCCTCCTGCAGCGCTCTCTCGATCACCCCTCCGACGGAGAGGCCGGTGCCGGCGGCGATGGTGGCCGTCTTGAGGGTCTCGGCCGCGGCGCGCAGCTGGCCGCGCAGCTCTCGGTGGTCTTTGCGCCACTGCTCGAGCTCGTCGACGTGACGATCGAGGTCCGCTTCGTAGCCGTCGAGTGCCTCTGAGAACGCGCTGGCGAGCTCTGCGGGGAGCTTCTCGGCGTCGCTGCGTGCCTTGTCGAGCCACTGGTAGCCGGGATGGGTGCGCGGCCGCGGCGTCGACGGGCGAGGCCGTGCGGTCGGCGCCGGCGCCGGCGCCTCCTTCGGCATGCGCGGGGGTTTGGGTGTGTTGGCGCGCGCCGGCTTCGGTTTGGGGGTCGGCTTGGGTCGACGGGGGCGTGTGGCTTCGACGGCGGCACGGCGCTCTTCTCGAGCGGCGATCTTGTCCCGTTGCCGCGACTCGGCACGCGCGGCCTCGTCGCGCTCGAGGATCTCGGCGAGCGGTGTGCCGGCGTCGATGAGCTTCGCGAAGGAGTAGTCGCCCACGTAGCGGGTGTGGACGGTGCGGCAGGGGATCAGCGCGGGGCACGCGGCAGTGCGGCATCCGTGGCGGTACCCGTCCGGGGTACCGTGCGGGAAGCGGTCGTCGAGGAGATCGAGGGTGGACATGACGGTCGACCTCAGTAGCGGAGGAGCTTCGCGGTGACCAGGGTCAACAGTGCTGCCCGCTGCGGGGCGTTGAGCCGTGAGAAGTGCGCACCAACGGTGTCTAGCGCCGTGGTGAACTCCTCGGGCAGACCGTCGAGATCCCGCTTGATGCGCCGCTCATTCGCATCCCGCTGCGCCTCCGCTTGATCGGCCACGCGCCACTCGTCGGTGGCGGCTGTGTCGGCGTATCTGCCGGTGATCCGTGGCGTGTACTGTCCGCCCGTGTAGAGCACGGTCGGCTCGCCGGCGGGGCGGGTGATCGTGATGATCGCGCCCACCGGAGCCGACGTGTACGGCTTGTACGAGCCGAGCTCCTTGCTGGTGAGCTCACCGTCGTCGAGCGTCCGATACCAGTGCGCGAGCTTTCCATTACTCGCGGCCTTGCGGCCGACGTAGACGACTTCCTCGGTGACGGTCGCTGCCTCTTCGCTCATTGGGGAGCACTCCTCGGATCAGTAAGAAAGTAGTGAATGTGACATTCACTGATACTAGAGAGGTTGCAGGGTCTTCGCAACCGTCGTCGTCGTCACGTCGACGGGCCGCTCTCGACGCTCGTTGACGGGAATCATCCGCACGGGCTCGTCGCGGGGAGCTTCGATCTCGAAGCCGCACGCGCCGCAGCTGTGCAGCCCGATCCCGTCGACGTCGTCGGAGGGGATGTACATGGTGGTCGGCTCTTCGCACATAAGGCAGCGCATGGTGATCTCCGTTCGCGTGGTCAGGCGCTTGTTGCCGGGGTGATCGGTTGGACGGTGGCGGAGTAGCCGCGGTGGGAACCCCAGGCGGCGGCGATGCGGTCGGCGACGTCGCGGTCCTCTCCGAGGTACGGGCGGTATCGCTTGCCGCGGGGGTCTGTGATGACGACCTGGACGACGCCGGATGGCTCGCGCACGGTGACTCTGGCTGCGGGGATCGGATACGCCTGGACGTGGCCGGCGATGATGAAGATCGGGTACAGGTCGCGTGCGAGCTCGGGGGTGCGGAACACGTCGTGAACCCATGCCGTGATGGCGAGCGCGCCGGCGGGGCTGAATCCGATGAGTCGTGCGGGGAGCTGCTCGAGCCCGGCGCGCACGAAGTAGTGCTCGTCGACGAGGATCGGCGTCGGTGGGAGCAGAGACTTCTCGTCGTGGGCGGGGTAGATGGTCAGGCTGGTGCGGCTGTTCATGAGGCGCTCGTTCATGCGGTGCGGCGGATGCCGGCGGCGATGATGTGTGCCTTGGTGGGCCGGGAGTAGAAGCCGAAGCTGTCGTCGTCGTCGGAAGCGGAGACGGTGGCGGTGAACGCGACGACGTCGCCGCGGGCGGCGGTGGAGATCTCGGAGGGCTTGGTGCCCCATACGCGCCAGCCCTCGCCCTGGACGAGGATCTTGACGGTGATTCCCCACTGAGTGTCGGTGGTCTTGGTCGCGAGGATCTCGCCCTGGATGAGGGTGCGCCCGGTGGGGACCGGGCGGCGCGCGGCCAGCTCGAGCTCGTACTGCTCGAGCAGCTCGTGGGCGGTGCGGACCTCGTCGTCGTCGAGGGTGCCGGTGTAGTCCTCGAGGGAGTCGAGGATGTAGCCGATCTTCTCGCGCAGCGGGTTTCCGTCTCGCATGCTCAGGTGTGCCTCGGTGAGCTGGTCGCGGAGGCCGGGGTGCTCGGCCTCGAAGGCGGCGCGGCGGGCGGTGATCGCCCGTGTTGTGTCGACGTGCTCGGCGTGTGCCTTCGCGTGGGCTCGTGCGGTGGCGCGGGCGCTGCTGACGAGGCGGCTGCGGGTGCCGGTGCCGCGGCAGTCGAAGCAGATCGGGCGCCCCTGGCCATCGGTGAAATGTGTCGGCGCGGTGTACAGGCCGGTGCCGATGCACTTGCCGCAGGTGTCGGTGATCCGCTCGGAGCCCTTGCGGCCGGGGAAGGGGTCGACGTAGAAGTCGTGCCAATCGGCCGGTGCGGTGGTGTCGATGCTGTCCATGGGATCCTCCGGTTCGTCTGTGGGTATAGGCCGCGGATCGTTCTCTTCGCGGACATGAAGGGGAAGGGGCGGGGGCGGCTGTGTCACGGAGCCGCCCCCGCGGCGGCGACCTGGTTGGGAGGACGGCGGGTCGCCGGGAGGGACATGGCGGCGAGCGCGGCGAGCGCTCGTCAGGCTGCGGTGTGGCGCCTGTCCCTGGGAGGGGAACGGCGTTGCGCGGTTCCCCTGGTTGTGGGTCTGTGGGTTCTCCCTCTACTCAGTTAGTAGTGAATGTGACATTTACTAGGGTAGGTGTTTCCTGCCCGGAGGTCAAGTGGCGATCTGGCCTGCATCTGCTGGATCAGCTCGCGGGTGCGCGGTCCTCGTCGGCGGGGCCGAGCCCTTCCCAAAGGTCGGGGCGGTTCTCGTGGATCCAGGCGCAGATGGTGGCCCAGTCCGCGACGCCGGACGGGTGCTGGTTGATGGTTGCCATGGTGTCCTCCCGGATCGTCGGCTAGTGAATGTGACATTCACAGCTTAGGGAGGGGGTCGGACATCGCTGGGGGACATCGCGAGTGCGTCACTGAGGGCGGCGGAGTTGCCGCCGCCCTCAGCTCGGTCTATTGCATCTGTCTGGCGATGCCGGCTGCGGCGCTGACGACTCGACGGGGGATGCCGAAGATTTCGGGAGGGCCGGACGCGACGCCGTTGCTCCACACCTTTCCGACGCGCCATCCGATGGGGAACCGGAGGGTGGTCGTGGTGTAGGTGGCCCCGGATTCGAGGGGGCCGGCGATCACACCGAGGGGGCTGACCTCGACGTACCACCGGCCAACGGTCTTGGAGCCGCCTTCGTGGCCGTTCATGCGCCGGCGTTCTCGAGCGGCTGCGCGACGTGTGCCGGCAGGGCGCGTAGCGCGGCGCGGGTCACCCACTCGTCGGCGGTCTCGTCGAACTGGCCGAGCTCGATGATCGGCCCCTGGTCGTCGTGGTGGATGAACAGCGACCCGTACTCGCGGCCGTCGACGTACAGGTAGATGTTCCCGGCGTAGGCGCCGATCTCGCCGTTGTCGAACAGCCCGTCGCGGGCGTCGGGTTCACCCAGGTCGATCTCTTCCTGGCGGTGCCCGAAGTTGAGGGTGAGCTTCATGGTGTCCTCCGTAGTAGGTGGTGAATGTGACATTCATAGGCTACGGTGGGGGTCCGACATTGCGCCGGCGAGCGAGCGATGCACTCTGTGTCCGCGAAGCAGCCGGGATGCGGCCTATACCCCTCAGACGGGCACAAGCCCGCGACGAGAGGAGGAGCGATGCCGAGTCGCGAAGAGGTAGACGACGTCCTGCAGCGCGTGGGGCTGGCGGCGATCTCGTACTACCCAGAGATTCACATCGACGAGCCGGACTACACCGTCGACACCGACGTTGATTGGTGCCTCGAGCCGGTGACCGACCTGACCGATGAGCAACGCGCCCCGCTGCGAGAGGCGGTCGGCCTGGCGATCACCAACCCGACAGCTCACCGGTACGCCCTGTTCCAGACGTTGCTCGAGCTGGCGCCAGCGGAGTCGTAATGTCCGCCGGCGTCGACGACTCGTCGGCGCGACCGGTTGGCGGACCAACCGACCCTCACGCGGCATGGCTGCGAGCGGGTCAGGCACGCCAGCAGGCGAAGCGCGCCGAGCAGGAGCAGTCGGCTGCGGCGAGCGCTGCGGCCGATCCGAAGCGGGACTACGCGAAGCGGTATCGCGAGGAGCATCGCGAGGAGATCCGCGCGTACCGGGCGAAGTATCACGCGGAGAACCGTGACGAAGTGAACCGGAAGAACCGGGAGTACATGCGGGAGCGGTCGCGGAAGATGCGAGCGCAGAAGGAGCGGCGCGAGAAGGACCGCGAGCGGGTGCGGCGGTGGACCGAGGCTAACCGTGAGCGCAAGCGCGAGACGATCAGGCGGTGGCACGCGGAGCACCCAGAGAAGACGGCGGAGTACTCGCGGCGCTACTACGAGCGCAACCGTGACGCGGTGCTGGCCAGGGCGAGACAGCGTCGAGATCAGAGCCCGGAGAAGGTGAAGGCGTCGTCGCGGGACTGGCAGCAGCGCAACCGGGAACACCTGACCGAGTGGCAGCGGCAGTATCGGGCTGAGAACCCGGATGTGTATGAGCGGGCGCTGCAGTCCAACCGTGAGTCGAAGCGGCTGGCTCGCCGCCTCAAGTCGTTGGGGTTGCCGGCAAAGCGCGTGCGTCGGTCCCCGGCAGCAGAGCGGCGAGCGCATGAGGCGGAGTCGCGGGAGTTCTTCGAGCGGGACCGGGCGGTGAGCGCGCGGAAGCGGGTCATGGCGGAGTACACACCGCTGGATCAGGCGGCGCTCGAGGCGTGGCGGGCGAGGTCGCCATTGGCGCGTCGACGGGATGCGCAGCTGTCGCGGTTCCGGCGGCAGCTGCGCACGGGCGCGGGCAGGATATCGGAGATCCGTGAAGAGGTTCGGATGGATGCCGTTGCACGGCGACTGCGGGGAGACAGCCTCGACGCGCCCGCGGAGCTGCGTCAGCGGGTCTTCGACGCCGCGGGAGGCCAGGAGTACCTCGCGGCGGGTGGCGATCGCCATACGGCGGCGCTGATGCTCGAGGAGTCCCTAGATGGGCTGGTCAAGCCTGTCGCGCTCCCGGATGGGCGGGGGATGGTGTGGGTGCCGGAGCACACGCGCGCAGGACGGGAGATCGCCGGTCACTGGCGCCGGCGCCCCGGCGCGTGAGCAGCTGCGCGGTGAGGACTGCGGGGCGTCCCTGTGTGGGGCGCCCCGCACTCGCTCAGCTGGCTGCGGCGAGCGCGTAGCTGCGTGCCCGCCAGCGGGGGATGCGCACGCGCACGCCGTGGTGGTCGATCACGCGGAGCACGTCGCGCCCTTCGACCTCGAAGACGGTCTCCGTGGTGGTCTGCAGCCCTCCTCCGAAGGTGAACGGCTCTGCGAAGCGGATGTGGTCGCCGCGGCGGACGCGGGGCTTGGCTTCCTCGAGCTCGAGGTTCGCCCAGCAGGCGGCGCGCCACTGGTTGGCGTACTCGTGGTCGGTCGGGGTGAGGGCCTCGAGCACCCGGCGGGGTGCGTGGACTGCGCCGGGGCCGACCGTCTCGTCCATGTCCTTGTACGTGAAGTTGTAGTAGCTGGACGGGGCGACGGAGTAGAGCACGACGAACGCGAAGACCTCCCCGGCGTGGGGGTGGCCGTCGTTGTAGCGCACCGCGGCGTAGAACTCGTAGGGCCAGTCGTAGCTCCCGCCGATGTAGTCGGGGTCGCGGCGGGTGCCGCTGGCGATGATCGTGGCGTTGGTGAAGTAGTCCGCGAAGTAGTCGCTGACGCTGACGCCGGCCGTCTTGTGAGTGGATGTGGCACCCATGGTGTCCTCCTCGGTTGCTAGTGAATGTGACATTCACAGGCTAAGGGAGGCCTCCGACATCGCCGACGTGACAGCAACAACGACGGCGGCGGGATGGCGAGCGCGAGCGCGGGGCCGAGCTCGGGGGAGAGCGAAGGGGCTACCAGGCCTCGGGGTCAAGAAGTTCGTCAGCGACATCGACGAAGTAGTCGTCGTCTTCACTCCATGCGTAGAGGCCCTCGAAGACCACGCCGATTGCAAACGTCATCACGACGAGTCCGCCCCAACGGCCGATGAACTCCGAGTAGGAGTCGAAAGCTCTGTGCTCTCTGGCTCGCTCGAAGATCTCGTACATGATCTTGCTTGACTCCTCGTCCCAGCGTTCGGTGAAGGATGGGCGCGCGATTGCCCCGGTGAGAACCTCGTCCTCGAACCAGGAATCCAGGAGGCTGAGCGTCGTCCCGATGATCTGCGCGGGGGTTGGTTCTTCGTCGGGGGTCATCCCGGTGAGGAAGTCGGAGAAGTCTTCGTAGTCGGCCTCCCACAAGTACTCTGCAGCGAGCCGTATCGCGCGGAACGCCTCTTTTCGAGCCTCACCTGTAGGCACCGCCATGATGAAGTTGTGACGTTGGATCGCCACCTGTAGGCCATCGTTGATCTCGTCGATTGTGTAGGCCTTGCCGCTGTCGAGGTCGATGTCACTTTCGAGAAGCAGCGGCTTGAGCTGCTTGAAGAGTTCAGCTGCCAGCCCTGTCTCTACACGCCGCCCGAAACTGTCGCGGCCGCTGCTGTCTACGTTGGGCATGAACGAGTCTCCTCATCAGGCGTCTGTAGCTCAGACCATAGCCGAGGGGTCTGTTGCCCGGAGCCGGGACATCGCCTGTGGTGCCGTGAGACGATGCGTCGATGAAGACGACCCATCGCGACGGCGAGGCGGGTGGGCTGCGGATGCCGGCCGTGTGGGATCGGGCCTCGCTCGAGGCGGTCGGGTTCGTGGGGTTCGTTCGATTCGCGGATCTTGCGGCCGCGAGGGTGCCGACTGAGGCGGGGATCTACGTGGTGCTGCGTCCGGCGGCGACGTCGCCGGAGCTGCTCGAGCTGACGCGAGCGCGGGCGGGATCCGCCTACCCTTTGGATGACCTCGCGGCTCGGTGGGTGTCGGGGACGCCGGTGCTGTACATCGGCAAGGCAGAGGCGAAAGTGGGCGGGCTGCGCAAGCGGCTGGGGCAGTTCGCGCGGAAGGGTGCCAGCCACCAGGGCGGGCGTTCGATCTGGCAGCTGGCCGATCAAGACGAGCTGCTCGTTGCGTGGGTGACGACGCCGGAGGAGTCCGCGGAGGACGTGGAGGTTCGCTACCGCGCCGCGTTCGCTGACGTGTTCGGTCGCTGGCCGTTCGCGAACCGGAAGCGATGAGGGCAGGCGGTTGATGAGAGGGGTTTCGCCGGGGATCTAGGTTGCTACCGCGGGCCTGTGTACGCTCTCGGCCATGAGGGCAGACAGGTTTGAGGACGTGGAACTTGGCGCGTTTGAGCGCTTCTATGACGAGCGACCCTTCGAGGGGCGCAGCTATCCCGGCCCATACTTCGAGACCGAGATCGCGTCGGGCATGAAGCGCGGGTTAGCGGTGTCCGTGGAGGGGCCTACGGTCGATGACGCGCGGGCGCTCATGGATCAGGTGAGGGCCATTATCGCCCGCCCGCTGCCCACCCACGAGATGTACTCTGCGCTGCTCGAGACATTCCCCAAGGCGTTCCCCTGGAATACCCCAAGACAGATGAGCTATGCCGTCACGCCGAGTGCCATTTGCGTCGGAAGGGAGGGAGACTACTCAGTCCACTTCGACGTCGACTCGGAAGACGACACTCAAGTCGACTATTGGCCTGTCGTGTGGCTTGACCGTGACGGCAACATTCTGAGCGCTCACGCCGATGGCGGACGTGGCGAATATCCCGGAGGTCGGGACTACACCCTCCCGGAGGCGACCGAGGCGTTGGTGCGATCCTGGCCGTCGAAGAACATTTGGGCAGAGGACATCGCGACCCGTCTGGACAAACTGGACGGGCTGGGCTGAGCCCCGCGTTCGTCGACGGGGCCCAGCGCGGCGGTGTCAGCCTCGTGCGGCTGCCAGCTCAGCGTCGATCCGGCGCCGCTCGCCGCCGGGGTGAGTGCTGCCCAGCAGCACGACGCGGCGATCCCATGCGACCTCACCCGTGAGCGAGTCGACCCAGTCGGTGACGTCGGCGCGCTGCGCCTCGGTCAGCTGGTCGACGGCCAGGCCGGGCAGGATCGTATCGGGCAGGGTGAGGGTCTTGCGCAGGTACTCGAAGTCAACCTCGTTGCGCCAGGCGCGCTCCGACTCGATGAACCGGTCGATCTGCGCGTTGTCGGGGTGCCACTGGCATCCGCCGATGCAGGCCTCCTCGGGGTCGACGGACTGAAACCAGACGGCGTGTACGGTGCGGTTGGTGGTCATGGCATCCTCCCGGATTGCTAGTGAATGTGACATTCATAGGCTACGGGGGGCCTCCGACATTGGCAGCGGCGAGCGCCGCGAGGGGCGGGGCGGGCGGTGTGCCCGCCCCGCCGGGTTGGGTTACTCGCGCTCCCAGTCGGTGACTTCCGCGTCGATCGAGTCGGCGACGTAGTTGTCGGATCGGAGCGACTCGATCACGTCTTCGACGGTGTACGCCTCGATCGCGAGGTCTTCCGCTTCGTCCGACGTGCGGGCGGTGACCGAGACGGTAACGCGCTGGGTCAGTGTGACGGAGAGGGTCACCCGGAAGTCGCGCTCGCGCGGGGTGCCGCCGATCGCTTCCACGAGCCGGTCGTACTCGGAGCAGAAGCCCTCATCGTTGGCGATCTGCTCACCCTTCTCCCAGATCGCCGCGAGCCGGTCGTCGGCGGCGTCGGTGATCGGCAGTCGCAGCCTGTCGATCTCGCGCTGCTGCCGTTCGACGGTCAGCGCGAGATCCGCGGCCTGCGCCTGGGCGGCGACGAGATCGGCCTGCGTGCGGGCCATCTCCCCGACGTAGGCGCCGCGCCGCTCGGTGACCGGGGCGGGCATGTCGAGCTGGCCCTGAGCGAACTCGATGTTGGTGGTGGTTGCCATGGTGTCCTCCTTGGAACGTAGGCGGTGAATGTGACATTCACAGGCTACGGGGGGCCTCCGACATTGCTGCGGCGAGCGCGGCAGTGCCCCGCCGGTAGATCCCGGCGGGGCACTGGGGGAGGTTCAGCTGGCGGGTGGTGTGAGTGCCGCGAGGAGTGCTCTGAGGGCGTCCACAGCCCCGTCACGGGCCTCGAAGACGGCATCCATGGTATCGGCCTCTGTGGAGCGCTCGGCCTCCTCGATCGCCGCCTGTGCGGCGCCGGTCAGCTCGCGCAGGCGGGCGGTGTCTGCGGCGAGCGCGAGGGGTGCTCCGTGCTCGGTGATGTGCAGCGTCCATCCGTCGCCGGTCGGGGTCGCCCACACGGTGGCGATCGCCTGTCCTTCGGCGTTGTCGAAGTCGACCTTGCCGAAGTCGTCGCCGTGGTGGGCGAGGATGCGTGCTCGGTCGTCGACGGGCATCGAGTACAGGTGGGAGTTGCTCGGCGTCCAGGTCGCCGGTTCGGCGCGCTGGCCGGTGTCGTAGGGAGTGAGTGCGGTGGTCATGGCTGGTCCTTTCGTCAGAGGGTCGGGGGCGGGCGCGGTGCCCGCCCCCGGTGGTGTCAGCGGGTGAGCAGCCCGGCGATGATCCTGTCGACGGACTCGGCCGAGACCGTCACGGCGCAGGGGATGCAGACCTCTGTGCGGGTGTGGCGGATGTCCTCGTGGTCCAAGATCGTGACGACGTAGTTGCGGGCGTCCTGGACGCCGCACTCGGCGCAGGAGTATCCGACCGGCGGGGCGTCGGTCTCGGTGTCGTCGTCGATGCCCTGGCGGGCCAGTTCGACGGCCTGGCCGACCCAGTAGGCGACGGCCTGGTCGTCGACGACGAACGCGCCGTCGTCGATTGCCTCGATGAGCGAGCCGCCGTGGTTGCTGGTCATCCGCTCGAGGATCGTCCGCGAGATCTCGTCGACGGTGAGTGGTGTGGGTGCCATGGTGTCCTCCTTGGAACGTAGGCGGTGAATGTGACATTCACAGGCTACGGGAGGCCTCCGACATTGCTGCGGCGAGCGCGGCAGCGCCCCGCCGGTAGATCCCGGCGGGGCGCTGGTGGGGGTCAGTCTTCGCCGGGGAGGGCGATGATGATGCACGCCTGGCCGGTGAGGTTGTACCCCTCGATGCTCACGCGGAGTCGCTGGCGGCTGGCGGTGGTGGCGGTGCTCGGGTTGCCGGAGCGGGTGGCGTTCGGCACGCGCAGCACGTAGGTCTCGCGCGGGACGAGATCGCCGGCGACCTGGCGGGCGGTGGGGCGGATGACGTTGAGCACGTCCCAGAATCGGGCGTCCTCGCTCTGCCAGTCGCCCTCGCGGGTCCACTGCACCGCGGCCTCGTAGGCGGCGCGGGTGAGCAGTACCGTGAGCCGGTATCCGGCCTCGAGGGCGGTGGCGGGGTTGAAGTGCAGCAGCAGCCCGTCTGCGACGGCCTCCTCTGCGGTGTAGACGGCGATGATTTCTGCGCCCTTGAACGGGTTTTCGCTCTGCTCGGTCATGGTGTCCTCCCGGATCGCTTGCTAGTGAATGTGACGCTTACACTCTAAGTGAGGGGTCAGACATTGGGCCCGGCGGGTGAGCGCAGGACGATGGGGAGACGGCGGCGTGCATGACTGAGACGTGGATCTACGAGCGCACGGCGGACAACTCTGCGCGCTTCGTGCTGGGGACGGTGGGCGTAAACCCTCTCGTGTGCGTCGGTGTGAACCCCAGCACCGCGGCGCCGGGAGACCCGGATCGCACCGTCAGCAAGGTCATGGGGTTCGCGGCCCGAAACGGGTTCGACAGCTGGGTGATGCTGAACCTCTACCCGCAGAGATCCATCGACCCCAAGGGCATGCACCTGGTGCACGACCCCCAGCTGCAAGCCGATAACGAGCGACACATCGCCGATCTCATCGGCGGACGCCAGCTCACGATCGTCGCCGCGTGGGGCGAGCTGATCCGATCCCGCCCTTACCTCCCGCAGATGCTTGAGGGCATCGCCTCGGTGACGGATGCCTCCGGCTGTGACTGGGTGTCGATCGGCGATCTGCTCAAGAGCGGGCACCCCCGGCATCCGTCACGCGCCCGCTACGCCTGGCCGTTGCAGAGCTTCGACGTGGCGAGCTATCTGGCCTAGACGTGACGGTGCCCCGCCGATTGATCCCGGCGGGGCACCGTGCGGCTATTCCTCGTCCTCCGACCATTCCAGGCGGGGGTCGAAGTGGAACCGCTCGCGGGCCTCGTTGTGGGCGAGGTCGTCGCTGCGGGCCACGTACTCGTCCTCGCTGAGCCGGGAGCCGTGGCCGTTCGCCCAGGGGAGCGGGTCGCGGTCACCGTCGCTCTCGGCCAGCCAGGTCTCGCGGATGATGTGGTCAGCGGTGCCGGTGTGCCCCAGCTCGTCGAACAGGTCGGCGAGGATGCGGCCCTCGGTCATGTTGATCGAGCTGAACACGTCGTCATGCCACCTGCCGATCATGTCGGCCGCGGCCGCGACGACGGCGAGGTCGGGGATCGTTCCGCTGCTCATCGCTGCACCTTCCCCAGTCCCCAGTCGGCTCGTTCCTCGTCGGCCATCCACACGGCCCGGTCGAGCGCGTGGTGAAGGTCGACGCCGCGCGCGTCGGCCAAGTGCACGAGATCCGTGAGCACGTCCCGGATCGCCTGGTCCGGCTCGCTCGGCTCGTCGTCGTACCAGGCCGCGATGAGCGTGTCCGTGCGGAACCGCGAGCGCTGCATGGTGTCGGTCTCGGTGTTCGCGTGCAGCTCGCGGCTCATCGTGAGCTCGAGCTGCGTGGTGGGGTTTGCCATGGTGTCCTCCAGGATCGTTGGCTAGTGAATGTGACATTTACAGCCTAGGGAGGGGGTCAGACATTGGCCGCGGCGAGCGCGACGGTGCCCCGCCGGATGATCCCGGCGGGGCACCGATTAGAGCGTCAGCGGCGGATGCCGCGCGCCCAGTAGAGCGCCCACGGCAGGTCGAACCGTGCCGCGATGCCGTCGTGGGCGATGTGCAGCGCGCTCGCCGCGTACCGGCGCGTGGGGAGCGGCTGGATGCGCTGCGGGTGCACGTCTCGCTCGGGAGCCTGGTGCGGGGTGCTGCCGGTGAGGATGCGGCGGGCCGTGCCCTGGTAGGCGCGGTCGGCGTAGCCGGTGATGACCTGGAAGGCCACGAAGCCGGGCCCGCCCCACGGGGCGGCGTACTCCGTGTCGAACAGCCTCCACGTCTCGGTGATCGTCCGCGCGGCCGGATCGAAGCTGCGAGTGTGGATGACCGCCTCCGGGTCGTCCGGCCGCTCGGCCTCGATCGCGTCCAGCGCCGTGCCCAGCCGGTCGAGCACGCGGCGAGCGCGGGCGATCTCATCGCGGCTGCTGAGCGCGTCGTGGTCGCCGCGGTCGATCGAGTGCACCCACTCATCGCAGGCCCACGCGGTGAGCGGGAACGTCTCAAGGCATGCCCAGTCGCGGAACGCCTCGACGATCGGGTTGCGCCGGGTCGCGCTCGCCGCGGTCACGGTGCCACCACCCGCAGGGAGCGCAGCCAGTCGACCTCTTGGGCGTCGAGAACATGCCCGGTCGTGATCCAGTCGGCGGCATCGTCGGTGCCGTCGAGATCGCGGAGCGTGTACACCTGGCGGGGGGCGTCGTCGTGTTCGGGGTTGCCGTCGTAGATCGTGCCGTCGTTGAGGAACACCCGGATGCGGCCGGTGCTCTCGGTGGTGTCGATCTGCGCGACGGCCGCGCCGTCGATGAGGGACACGTACCCGTGCACGTCGATGCCTGCGGCCTCGCCTGCGTGGTCGGCGACGGCCCGCTCGGCGGCGCCGGTCGCGAGCGCGCGGATCGCGTCGGCGTCCACGTCGCCCTGGCCGAGCGCTTGGGTGAGCCCGTCGATGTCCTCGTAGTTGAGCGCGATCGTCTCGGCGACGATCTCGCTGATCGGTTTGGTTGCCATGGTGTCCTCCCGGATCGTTGGCTAGTGAATGTGACGTTCACAGCCTAGGGAGGGGGTCGGACATCGGCGCGCGCTCGCCGCGAACGTGGGGCGCTCGCCGATGTCCGGGCGGGCTACATCTGCCCGACATCCCGCGCCATGCGCTCGCGGAACGCCGCGCACGCCGCGTCGATGACGGCGGCACGATAGGTGCTGCTCTCGCCCGCGGGGAGGGTCGCGAGCGCGTCTCGGAGGGCGGTGCGGGTGCTGTAGTGCAGAGCCTCGGATGCCTTGTGCGCCGAGCGGGTGCTGATGTCGTGGGTGATCCGCTCGATGATCTCCGGGACGGTGAGTGGGGGCAGCTCGAAGCGGTAGCCGGCGAGGTCGGCCAGGATGATCGCGCGCTGCCGATCGGTGAGCGGGGTGCCGTACCCGCTGCTGGGGTACAGCTCGAGGTCTCCGCTGCGGCCAGCCCGGATGTTCACGCGGACGTAGGGACGCTCGGCGCGGCCGATGCGCACGTTGCTGATGCGCTCGCCGCTGTCGGGGTCGATCGGGCAGAGGTTGGCGCGCGGCTCGCCGAGTGTGGGGCCGGGCTCGTGACTGCGGGCGTCGGAGACCTCCCAGGTCAGTCCGGCCGCGGTGAGTCGGTCGCCGAAGGTGAGGGGTGCGGTTGCCATGGTGTCCTCCCGGATCGTTGGCTAGTGAATGTGACGTTCACAGCTTACGGGTGGGGTCGGACACTGCGGCGAGCGCGGCAGCGCCCCGCCGGTCAGTTCCGGCGGGGCGCTGCGGGAGGGGTCGTGCTCGTCGCCTACTGGGGGGAGAGGGCGTTGGTGACCTGAGTCTTGATCTCTTCGGCGGCGAGGATCATCGCGCCGTCCTTGTGTGACTCGCCGTAGGCCGCGATCACGCCCGCGATCGCGCCCCATTCGGCTGCGGCCAGGCTCACGGGGATGGGCTTCGGCTGTGATCCTGCGGGCGATCCGCTCTCGCTGGTCATGGTGTCCTCCTGGGTGTCAGGTAGTGAATGTGATGTTCACAGTCTAGGGCGGGGGTCGGACATTGCGGCGAGCGCGACAGCGCCCCGCCGGTAGATCCCGGCGGGGCGCTGTCGGTGGGTCAGTAGTCCTCGTCGGTGCGGGCGAGGGTGTCGATGATCCGCAGTCCGTTGTGGAGGGGGATGGTGACGGTGGACAGGAGCGTGTAGCCCTGTGCGCCGTAGGCGTTCAGGTCGTCGTCGCGCTGCTGGCGAGCGCGGTTGCTGGCGATCTCGCCCTCCGCCTCGGTGTACTGGCGGGTGTCGATGGTGATGAATCGAGTGCGGTTTGCCATGGTGTCCTCCCGGATCGTTGGCTAGTGAATGTGACATTCACAGCCTACGGGTGGCCTCCGACATTGGAGCTGCCCACGGGTATAGGCCTCGGTTTCGGGGGTTCGCAGACATCGCAGGGCGGTGCCCCGCGACCGTCGCCGCGAGGCACCACACGAGGGGCTGGCTATGCGCCGGGGCACTCGGTGTCGATGTCGTCCTGGTCGAGCGGCAACAGTCCGCACGCCTGGCAGGTCGTCGTCCCGGTGAAGCGGCCGCTCTGCCACTGGTGGGCGAGCGGCTCGGCGGGTGCGTCCTCGTCGTCGGTGTCCATGGTCGCGGTCGCGCCGCAGTCCAGGCACCGGGCGGCGACGTCGCCGTTGAGGGTGACGACGACGCCGGGGACGCCGGAGAGCCATTCGATGTTGGCGTGGTCGCAGTCGGTAGTGGTGGTGGCCATGATGTCCTCCCGGAACGCTGGCTAGTGAATGTGACATTCACAGTCTAGAGAGGGGATCGGACATCGGCGGCGAGCGCACGCGACGGTGCCCTGCCGGTCGTCCGGCGGGGCACCGCGTGGGGTCAGGCCGCGTCGAGCGGCGTCCAGTCCCGTTCGTGGGCGGGGGGGTAGTCGATCAGCGCCGCGAGGCGGTCGCGTGCGGCCTGTAGCGCCTCGATCTCGGTGTCGTTGCTGTCGCCCTCGGCGGCGGCGAAAGTGTCCTCGATCAGACCGGCGATCTCCTTCTGTGCCGCCTCGTCGATGAGGGTGAGGCGGGCGATCTCGCCGTCCGGGTAGCGGGCATCCAGCGCCGCGGCGTCCTGGTAGTCGAAGGCCCACTGCTCGCCGAGGATCGCGAACGCCGCGGCGATGTCGCGGCCGCGGTCGCCGGTGCTGATCGCGACGTAGCCGCGG
>NZTV01000025.1 GCA_002703245.1 Microbacterium sp. | reverse complement strand
GGGTGAGCCGAACGAGGTCGGCTCACCCGCCACGCGCATCGAGCCGCTGTCGGGGCGGGTGGCCCCGTAGAGCACCTTCATCAGGGTCGACTTGCCCGCGCCGTTCTCTCCGACGATCGCGTGCACCGTCTGCGCCGCGACCGTGATGCTGACATCGGCGTTGGCGATGACCCCCGGGTAGGTCTTCGTGATCCCGGTGAGTTCGACGGCGGGTCGATCCATGATGGCGGTGCTCCCGATCGCTCAGTCGAGGGTGGCCGGGACGACGATCTCGCCGGAGGTGATCTGCGCGGCGAACTCGTCGATCGTCTCGATCGTCTCCGGAGACAGGAAGTCACCCGAGGTGGAGTAGCCGACACCGTCCGAGGAGAGGTCGTACACGGTCGTACCGGCGGTCACGGTGCCGTCGAGCACGCTGTCGATGAAGGAGGAGACGCCGACATCGACACGCTTGAGCATCGAGGTGAGGATGACCTCGTTGAGCGGCTCGTCCGTGGTGGTGTACTGGTCGCTGTCGACCCCGATCGCCCAGGTTCCGGCGGCGTCGGCGGATTCGAAGACACCCAGTCCCGAACCGCCGGCGGCGGCGAAGATCACATCGACACCCGAGTCGTACATGCCGTTGGCGGCTTCGGCCCCACGCTGCGGGTCGTTGAACCCGTTGAAGTCCGGCGGCTCGGTGAGGTAGCTGGCAGACAGTTCGATGTCGGGGTCGGCGGCGAGCGCGCCCGCGTCGAATCCGGCCTGGAACTCGTTGATCAGCGGGATGTTCACGCCGCCGATGAAACCGACCTTGCCCGTGGTGGACTCCATCGCCGCGGCCACACCGGCGAGGAACGACCCCTCGTTGGCGGCGAACATCAGCGAGGTCACGTTGGGCTGATCGACCGTGTCGTCGTCGACGATCGCGAACGACGTGTCGGGGTACTTCTGTGCCACCTCCGTCAGCGCCGTGGCGTACAGGTAGCCGACGGCGATGATCGGGTCGGCGCCGCCCTGGGCCATGAGGTCGAGACGCGCGACGCGGTCCGCGTCGGTGTCCTCCGCGCGCGCCGTCGACTCGATCACCTCGCCGCCGGCGGCCTCGGCGGCCTCGGTGGCGCCGTCCCAGGCCAGATCGTTGAACCCGCCGTCCCCGCGCCCGCCGAGGTCGTAGGCGACGCCGACGGTGAATTCCGGCTCCGCAGCGGTGTCGTCGGTGGTCTCGGTGCTCTCTCCCGCACACGCGGTGAGGACGAGTGCGGCGGCGGCGGCGAGGCCGAGTGCCGCGGTCAGAGTGCGTCTTCTCATGGTTGCCCTTTCATCGATGCGGCGTCGTGCCCGGGTGGTCCTCGGGTGCTGCGGGGCAGACGATCCGGCTGTGTGTATCCCCGAGAGTGGCACCGCGGGCCGGTCCGGACCCTTGCGGAGAGGGAGGCTTTTACCGCGTTTTTACGAAGGCGGCGAATCCGTGCCGATTCCTGTTACGGAGCGGGTCACACAGACACAGATCGGTGACCGGCGGGCCGACGCCCGTCTCGTCTGTCTCTCTGTGCCGCGCTCTGTAACGGCGATTGGTCCGCGTGGGGTCACCTGTAACCACCCTGTAAAAAGCGCGTTCCAGCCTGCTTCCCGAGCCGTTTCCGCGCCGATCTGCGGGCTAGCGTTTCGGGTGCCGGGTACAGGAGACAGTGACGCACGGGTGCAGCCCGGCGCGAGAGGAGCCGACCGTGACGGACACCGCAGACAGCTACACGCTCGCCGTGGCACAGCCGCGTGTGCGCACCGAGCCCGACCACTCCGCGAACGTCGCGCACGCCGTGGACCTGGTCGCCGAGGCGGCGGCGCGGGGAAGCGACCTCGTGCTCTTCCCGGAGCACAGCCCCGGTCCGTTCCGCGAGGGGCAGGACTACGACGCCGCCGGTCCGCTGGCCGCCGCCGCCCGCGAGGGGGCGATCAACGTCGTGTGGAGCCGCATGGAGGCGTGCGAGGACGGCCTGTGGCGCCTGGTCGTCTACGTCCTCGACCGTGGCGGGCGCACGGTGCTGCGCTACGAGCGCACCCACCCCGCGACCGTCCCCAGCGCCGACACCGGTGGATTCGTCGCACCGGGTCGAGAGCTCGGGTCCTTCGAACTGGACGGCATCCCGATGGGCATCGCCGTGTGCTCCGAACTGTGGATCCCGGAGACCACGCGCGTGCTGGCCCTGCGCGGGGCGGAAATCATCCTCTCGCCCGCGGGCGGGCACTTCACGGCCCTCACGAAGAACTGGCAGGTCATCGCCCGCGCCCGGGCGATCGAGAACCTCTGCCACCTCGCGCTGACGAACAACCTGTACGGCGACGAGCAGGGCGCGGCGCTGGTCGCGGGCCCGGAACACGTGCTCGTCGAGGCCGGACGCGCCGAACTCGCCATCGCCCGCCTCGACCTCGCCCGCGCGCGATGGCTGCGCGATACCGACGATTCGCTGGCAGAACCCAAACCCTTCGATTCGATCCCGGGACTGCTGCGCGCCCGACGCCCCGAGCTCTACGCCGAACTCACCCATGTGCGCGGCGACGAGTTCGACTACGAGGGGAACCGATGACCGCCGTCCTCGTCCGCGGCGGATACGTGCTCACCGCCTCGAGCTCCGAGCAGACCCCCGCGATGATCCGTCACGGTGCGGTGCACATCGTCGACGGACGCATCGCCGCCGTCGACACTTACGACGCGCTGCGCTCCGCCCACCCCGACATCCCCGTCCACGGCGGACCGGACGACATCGTCACCCCGGGGTTCGTCAACACCCACGGGCACTTCTCCGAGGGGCTGATCACCGGCATCGCGTCTCATCTGACGCTGTGGGAGTGGATCCACGCGCTCATCCGACCCGTCTCGCCCTTCCTCGACCGGGAGAAGGCCTACGTGGGCACGCTCCTGGCGGGGGCGCAGATGCTGATGAGCGGGATCACGACCGCGAACGACATGTTCGTCGCGGATCCGCGACCCGGCGCCCCCGTCACGCCGGGCGTCGTGGACGCCCTCGACGAGCTGAACCTGCGCGGAGTGGTGTCCTTCGGCGCCGGAGACGTCGGGTCGACGCAGGGGGTGCAGGCCGAGTTCGACGAGCACGACGCCCTCCTCGAAGCCGCCCGCTCCAGCCGGCTCTCGACCTTCCGGGTCGGGATCGGAGCCGTCGGCGGGCAGAGCGACGAGATGTTCGCGCGCTCGGTCGACTACGCCACCGGCGGCGGACACGGGGTCCACATCCACCTGCAGGAGGTGCGCGAAGAGGTCACCGCCACCGTGCAGCGCACCGGCGTGACCGCGGTGGCGCACTGCGAACGCGAGGGGCTCTTCCGCGCCCCGACCCTCGCCGCACACTGCGTGTGGCTCGACCCGCAGGACCGCGACATCCTCGCCCGACACCGGGTGGGCGTCGCGCACAACCCGGTGTCGAACATGATCCTCGCCTCGGGCGTGGCACCGGTGACCGAGTTGCGGCGCATGGGCATCGATGTGGGCATCGGCGTCGACGGTCCCGCCTCGAACGACAGCCAGGACATGATGCAGGCGATCAAATCGACCGCCCTCCTGGCGCGGGTCCACCACCAGCAGGCGACCGCGCTGAGCGCTGTCGACACGTTCGAGATGGCGACGATCGGTGGGGCCCGCGCCCTGCGGATGGAGCAGACCATCGGTTCGCTCGAGCCGGGCAAGGCCGCCGACCTCGTGCAGTTCGACGGGGACTGCCTCGCGCTGGCGAACATCCACGACCCCTACCAAGCGGTGGTCTTCGCCGCCGGCGCCCGCGACATCTCGTCGGTCTGGGTCAACGGCGAGTGCAGTGTCCGTGACGGCGTCCTCACCCGTGTGGACGCCGCCGAGGTCGTCGCCCGTTCGCGTCCGTTGGCGGCGCAGCTGGTGACCGCCGCGGGCCTGCCCCACCTGTCCGATCTGGCCGCCACGGCCGAAGGAGCACGTTCATGACCGCAGACACGTCCGCGTTGTCGCGTACCGCCCGATTCCCGGCGTCGCAGCGCAAGATCCGGGCACCGTTCGTGCTCGACCCCTCGCTGTGCCTGTACTCCCCGCAGGAGAACGTCGACTCCCTGTCGCACCCGCTGATCGCGGAGTGGATCACCTTCATCACCGAGCGCTGGGAGCCGGCATCCGACGGGCGGCCCCGCGTGGCCCTGCTCGTGCCGTGCTGCAAGTACAAGCCCTACCCGGTCAGCCGCGAGCATCGCGCCATCAACGCCGCCCTGCTGGCCGCCGGGTGGCGACCGAGCGGAGGGGTCGAGACCCCGAGCGAGCTGCTCGCGCTGCTCGACGAGGGCGAAGACCCCGCCGTACTGGATGTCTCCGCGTGGGAGCGGGACGGGATCGTCCTGGACCGTTTCGTCATCTCCGAACCGCTCGGCGTCGTGCCCTATCCGCTGGTGTACCGCTGGCACGGGCGACAGAGCCCCGCGACCTCCTACGACGACCCAGGCCTGTTCGAGGCGCGCGGCACGTCGGTCTCGCCGGAGCACCCCGGCTTCACCGCGACCCCCGCCGCGAGCGGAGGCTGGAAGTGGGGGCCCGGCGAGCGTGAGGCGTACGTCCTCATGCACAACCGGATGGCCGAGGTCATCGCGCAGACCTTCCGGCGGGTGGGCGACGCCTACGCCGGGATCGGCGCGTGGCTGTCCCCCGGCCTCACGCACCGCAGCTTCCTCGCCGGAAGCGCCCAGCGCGACCTCGACGGCCTCGCCAGGTCCCGTCGCGGACACGACGACCGGGAACTCCCCCTCATCGGTGTCGGCGACCTCGACGCCCCCGACATCGCGATCATGCCCACCCAGGACGACCTCGACCGTGCCCGCACGGAGCTCGCGGAACGACTGACGCGCGAAGGCCGCGGCGGCTCCCCCGGTGCCGTGCGCGCGGTCTACGCCCGCGGGGACGGCAACGACACCCCGCTGGGGCTGCCCGAAGCGCTGCGCGCCCTCACCCGCTGGCTGGATGAGACCGCCGTCCGGGCGGGTTCGGCCGTGACGGAGGTGCCGGCATGAGCGTGCAGCAGATCCGCGCGGTCGCCGACGCCGACGTGCTCGGCGAGGTGGAGACGATGGAGGTGGGCGAGGTGCCCGCCGTCGTCGCGCGCGCCCGAGCCGCCCTGGCCGGGTGGCGACGACGCGCACCGCACGGACGCGCCGATCCCCTCCGTCGCGCGTGCGAGCTCATCGCGGCCGACGCCGAGTCGATCGCGCGGCTGCACGCGCGCGAATCCGGCAAGGTCATCGCGCAGGCCCGCTTCGAGGTGCGGGGGGCCGTCCGCCTCATGGAGGCCAACGCCGAACTCGGCCGCATGCGTTCCGGCGACATCGCCCCCACCGGTGCACTCCCCGGCGGAGAGCGCGACCTGACCATCGTGGAACGGGTGCCGCTGGGCGTGGTGGTCACGGTGATACCGTTCAACTTCCCCATCGAGCTGATGGTCGAGAAAGCCGCCGCGGCCCTCGCCGTCGGGAACGTCGTCATCGTCAAGGCGCCGCCCCAGAACCCGCTCGCCGCCGGCCGGGTGGTCGCCCTCATGCATGAGGCCGGCATCCCCGAGGACGTGCTGCAGATCGTTTCGGCCGACACCCCCGCGTCGGCGGCGCTGTGCGCCGCGGACGGGGTCGACGCGGTGTCCCTGACCGGCTCGGTCGGCGCCGGCATCGGCGTGGCGACCGCGACGGCGGCGCAGTTGCGGCCGCTGCACCTGGAGCTCGGGGGCAACGGTGCGGCGATCGTGCTGCCCGACGCCGACCTGGACTTCGTGGTGTCGGAGTCGTTGCGGGGGCGTCTGCTGATGAACGGGCAGGCCTGCGCCGCGACCAAGCGCCTGGTCGTCCACCGCGACGTGGCCGACGAGGTCACGGCCCGGCTCGATGCGGCGCTGTCGCCCCTCGCGCCCGCCGACCCGCTCGACGAATCCGCGCGACTGGGGCCGCTCATCGACGAGCGCTCCGCGGCACGGGTGAGCGGTCAGGTGGATCGTGCGATCGCCTCTGGCGCCCGCCGCGTGCGCGGTGCCGCCAACGACGGCGCGTGGTTCGCCCCCACCTTGCTGGCCGATGTGCCCGCGTCTGCGGCCGTGGCCGTGGACGACGAGATCTTCGGCCCGGTGTTCACCGTGGTCCCGGTCTCGTCGGCCGATGAGGCCCTCGCCGTCGCCAACGCGTCGTCGTTGCGCCTGACCGCCGCGGTCTTCTCCGCCGACATCCCCCGCGCCATGTCCCTGGCGGCGGAACTGGACTACGGCGGGGTCGTGGTCAACGGCACCAACAACTACCGCCCCCCGGTGGTCCCCTTCGGCGGTGTCGCGCTCGCCGGCGCGGGACGCGAGGGCATCGGCTACACGATCGACGAACTGACCCGTTCCCGCTTCATCGCGGTGCGCAACCTGCGTCCCACATGGGACGCGCAGACGGAAGACTGAGGACGACCCATGGGCGACACGACCCCCCTCGACGACGCGAGCATCGACTCCTATCGCGACCGGTTCGCGCGGCATCTGTCGCAGACCGTGCCCGGGCGCAAGGAGTTCGTCGTGGCCCGCGCACACGGCTGCACCCTCACCGCCGCGGACGGGCGCGACTACCTCGACATGACCTCCGGCATCGCCGTGGCCAACGTCGGACACACCCACCCCGACGTGGTGGCCGCCATCACCGAGCAGGCCGGGCGCTACGCGCACGTGAACGTGTACGGGCGTTTCGTCATCCCCGAACAGGTCGAGATGGTCGAGCGCATCACCTCGGTGACCGCGCCGGGACTGGATGTCGCCTACCTCACCTCCAGCGGCGCCGAGTCGACCGAGGGTGCGCTCAAACTCGCCCGCAAGTACACCGGACGACCGAAGTTCGTCGCCTTCGAGCGTTCGTACCACGGTCGCACGCTCGGCGCGCTGTCGGTGAGCTGGCGCGAGGAGTGGCGGCGACCCTTCGAACCCCTCCTGCCGGAGGTCGAGTTCGTGCCCTTCGGCGACCTCGACGCCGCCGCGGCGGCCATCGATGAGCGCACCGCCGCCGTCATCGTCGAACCCATCCAGGGTGAAGGCGGGATCCGGGTGCCCGACGACGACTTCCTTCCCGGCCTCCGGGCGCTGGCCGACCGTTCCGGGGCCCTCCTGATCGTCGACGAGGTGCAGGGCGGCATGGGGCGTTCGGGGAAGTGGTTCTCCCACCAGCACTGGGATGTCGTGCCCGACATCATCACGATGGCCAAGGCCGTCGGCGGGGGGCTGCCGCTGGGCGCGATCGTGTCGACCTCGGAGATCTTCGACACCTTCGTCGACCCGCCGCTGTCGCACCTGACGACGATGGGCGGGAACCCGATGTCGTGCGCCGCCGGCATCGCGGCCTTCGACGTCATGGTGCGCGACGGGCTCGTCGAGGCGTCCGCGCGACGCGGGGAACACCTGCGTGCGCGCATGAGCGAGGTGCAGGCGGAGTACCCGGACCGCATCGTCGACGTGCGGGGGCGCGGACTGTGGTGCGCGTTCGAGGTCGCCGGGGACGGAAACGCCGTCGCCGGTGCGCTGCAGGAGCGCGGCGTGCTCGTCGGATCGGTGCTCAACTCCGCCGGGACCGTGCGCGTGACCCCGCCGCTGGTGGTGACCGAGGCCGAGATCGATCGGTTCGCCGCCACACTGCGGGAAGTCGTCGCCGCCGGGATCGGCATCAGTGCGGGTGGGGTCGCGTGATGCACCCGCCGATGCGCGAAGACGTCGTGATCCGGGCCGCGTGGGTGCTGACCGCGGCGGCACCCGGTGCGGTGCGCGACGGTGCGGTGCGCATCCGCGAGGGCGCCGTGGTCGATGTGGGACCGGTGGCGGAGGTGCGCGCCCGCGCACCCGAAACGCCGGTCGTCGGCGACGGGACCGGGATCGTGGCCCCCGGCTGGGTCAACACCCACACCCACCTCTCGGAGGCCCTCGCGACCGGCATGGGGTCCGAACTGACGCTGTTCGAGTGGGGCCAGCACATCGTCGGCCCGGTCGGCGATGTGATCACCGCCGAGGACGCCGCCGAGGGTACCGCGTTGCGGGCGGTGGAGCTCCTGCTCAGCGGGGTCACGTGCGTCAACGACATGTTCGTCCACGCCAACCGCGGATCGTTCGCCAGCCTCGGTGTGGTCGAGGGGCTCGAACGGGCGGGGCTGCGCGGGGTGGTCTCGTTCGGCGCGGAGGACCTCGCCGACCCCGACGCCGGCCCCTGGGGTGGCGTCGAGGAGATCCTCGACGAGCATCACGCGCTGCACGCGGCGGCCGCGGCGACGGAGCTTGTGACCTTCCGCTACGGCATCGGCACGCTGCTCGGACAGAGCGACGCCCTCCTCGCCGCCGGGGTCGACGCGTGCGAACGCGGCGGATGGTCGGTCCACACCCACCTGGCCGAGACCCGCGAGGAGCTGGTCACCGCGGCGGGACGGTGGGGACGCCGGACGATCCCGCACGCCGAGCATCTCGGGGTGCTCGGTCGGCCGGTCATCGCCGGACACGCCGTGTGGGTCACCGCCCCCGATATCGACCTCCTGGCCCGCCGGGAGGTGGCCGTCGCGCACAACCCGGTCGCCAACATGATCCTCGGCTCCGGCGTGTGCCCCGTCTCGGCGCTGCGCCGCGAGGGCATCGCGGTCGGCATCGGAACCGACGGTGCCGCCTCCAACGATTCCCAGGACATGCTCCAGGCGGTCAAGTCGGCCGCGCTGTTGCAGAAGGTGCACGCCCTGGACCCGAGCGTCATCGACGCGCGGACCGTGTTCGAGATGGCCACCATCGACGGTGCCCGGGCGCTCGGTCTGTCGCACCTGGTGGGCAGTATCGAACCGGGCAAGCGGGCCGACGTGGTCCTCTACCAGGACACTGTCGATGTGTCCGTGCTGCACGATCCCTACGGTCAGCTCGTCTACGGGGCCTCACCCCGGTCGGTGGCGGCGGTGTGGGTCGACGGACGGCGTGTCGTCGACGACCACCGCTGCGTGAGCGTCGACGAAGGCGCGCAGATCGCCCGCAGTCGCCCGTTGGCGCGCCACATCGCGCGTGACAGTCGCCTCGCCCGCGAGGGGAGGTCGGTGCTGTGAGCGGACCGTCGGATGCCACCCGCGTCGCCGTCGTCGGCGGCGGGCACAACGGCCTGGTCGCCGCGGTGCTGCTCGCCCGCGCGGGATGCGAGGTCACCGTCCTCGAACAGGCCGCGGAGGTCGGCGGGTGCCTGTGGACCCAGCGCACGCCGTCGGGTGTCGTGATCGAACGCGGCGCCATCGACCACGGCGGGATGCGGGCGATCGCGGGCGAGCTCGGGTTGGAGCGGTTCGGTCTGACGTGGCGGGAGCGCGAGCTGCTGTCGGCGTTCCGCGTCGACGGTGAGGACCGCCTGTTCACGGCCGACGCCGCGCAGACCGCCGACGGACTCGGCGCCGACCGTGACCGGTACCTCGCCCTCGTCTCGCGGGCCCGCATGCTCTTCGACGCCGTCGACATGTTCGCGCAGCCACCGACACCGACGAGCCTGGCCGCGATGCTGTCGTCGCTGCGCGGTGGCGACGACCTGTTCCGCACCGTCCTGATGTCGGCGGAACGGGTCATCGCGGACGGTCTCGACGATCCGCGCACCCGCGCGGCGCTCGGACTGTACGCCGCCCACAGCCAGCTGCCGCCGTGGGCGCCCGGCAGCGGGGCGATGGGGCTCCTGCTGCCCGCCGGGCACGGCGAGCCGGGCGTCCGTCCGGTCGGCGGGTCCCGAGCGCTCGCGGACGCCCTGCGCGCCGCGCTGGAGGCGGCCGGCGGCCACGTGCGTGTGGGTGCTCCGGTGACCGCGATGACGCAGACCCGGGATGGTGTGCGCGTGGACACCTCCGACGGCGAGGGCGTCGTCGTCGACCGTGTCGTGTCCTCCCTCGATCTCGGGCGCACCACCGCGCTGCTCGATCGCGTCCCCGACGCGATGGCGGCCTCGGCGCGCACCCTGGTGTCCGGCTCGTTCAACGTCGCCGAAATGACCCTCTCGATCGCCCGACCCGGGGCCGGTCCCCGACTGCCCGGTGGCGACGAGGCGATCACCTTCGTCCAGGCCGGTCTGGACGATCTGCGCCGCGGGTTCGGGGACATCGTCGCCGGACGCGCGCCGCGACGCCCGTGGGCGATGGTCACCGGTGTCGACCAGGACGGCGGCCCCGGCAGCGCGACGTGGATCAGCACCGTGGTGCCGCTGCGGCGCGCATCCGGAGCCTGGACCGAACGCGCCGAGGAGCGCGCGGCGCAGTCCGTGATCGAGACGGTGTCGTCGCAGCTGGATGTCGACCTGGCCGGCGAGGGGGCCGAGGTGACCGTGACCGGCCCGCGCACATGGATGCAGCGCATCGGCGGCACCGGCAACCCGAACCACATCGATCTGACCCTCGACCAGATGTTCGGGTGGCGACCGCCGGGGGCCGCAGGGCACCGCACCGAGTTGCCCTGGCTGTACCTCACCGGCGCCGGCACCCCGCCCGGCGGTGGCCTGTCCGGCGTCTCGGGGCGCGCCGCGGCCACGGCACTGCTGCACGACCTCGACGCCCGCCCGTCGGCGGGGGCGCGGCTGCGCTCCGTGGCGGGGGAGGTCGGAGGGCTGTGGTCGGCGATGAAGACGTACCTGCAGATGAGGCGCGGCGCGTGAGCGTGCGCAGAGGGGAGGGGTCGCGATGACCGAGGGGACCGACGACGGGATGGACGCCTACGGCGTGCTCGACGCCGTCACCGCCTACCAGCGCTCCGCGGTGATCGCCACCGCCGTGCGTGTCGACGTGTTCGGCGCGATCGGCGAGGCGGCGATGACCGCCTCCGCCGTCGCGCGTGTGTGCGGTACGGCCGAGGGGCCGACCCGCACGCTGTTGGACGCGCTGGCGGACATGTCGCTTCTCGCACGGGAGGGTTCCGGCACCGCGCCGGCCTACCGACGGCGCGGTGCCGCCGCCCAGCTGGCCCGCGGGGGCGCCCTGAGCGACCTGGTCGCCAAGGAGGACTACCTGGCGGGGCAGTGGCAGCGGCTGGACGAGACGGTCCGGACCGGGACACCGACGATCCCCTCCTGGCGGCGACGTCTCGAAGACGACCCGGCATCCTCCCGCACGTTCCTGCGTGCGCTGGTCACCCTCGCGCGGATGATCGGCGCCGACCTGACCGGCATCGCCGAGCTCGGCGCCGGTCGCGCCGTCGTCGATGCCGGCGGCGGGCTGGGATCGTATGCGGTCCCGCTCGCGGACCACGGCGCACACGTGCGACTGGTCGAGCTGCCTGAGGTTGCCGCGTGGTGCCGCGACGAGTTGGCCGCGCGCGCGGACATCGAGGTCGTCGCGGCCGACATGCTCACGGTGCCCGCCCTGGGTGTCGCGCCGGGTTCGGCCGACACCGTCCTGATGTCGCATCTCCTGCACGATCTCGACGACGCCGACGCCCGCACGGTCCTGGCCGGCGCCCGTGACGCGCTGCGCCCCGGGGGTGCCGTGGTGGTCCTCGAGATCCCCGGAGACGCGCCGGCACCGCTCGGCGCGATGTTCGACCTCATGATGCAGATCGAGACGCCCGGTCGCGCCCGCCGTGCCGGCGAGGTGGCCGAGCTGTTGCGCGAGGCCGGCTTCGACCGGGTCCGGGACGGCGGGGTCGCCGCACCGAACCTCGTCCTGGTGGGGGAGCGGGGGTGACCATGCCTTTGGAGCCCATGGGGGTCGACGACGTCTACCGCATCATCCTGGACCGCATCGGCGCCGGCGACTACGCCCGTGGGTCGCGTCTGCCCTCGTGTCGTCGCCTGGCGGGCGAGCTCGGTTCGAACCCGTCCACGGTCGACCGTGCGGTGCGACGCCTGGCCGAGATGGGGCTCGTGCGGACCGTCCCGCGAACCGGTACGTACGTCGCGACCGTCGGCACGCCGGTGGTGGACTCACGCGGCGAGATCGGTGACGAGATCCGTCGGGTGCTGCGGCGGGCCTGGCGCTCGGGTGTCCCCCTCGAGGAGATCCGCGCCCTCATCGCCGACGCGGTCGACGAGCTCGAGGTGGCTCCGCGCATCGCCTTCGTGGAGTGCAACCGACGCGACCTGCAGCACATGCATTCGCTGGTGCGGCGGGAGTCGGGGTTCGAGATGCAGCCGGTCCTGCTCGCCGACGCGTGGGGTCGCACCCTCGATGACGAGTTCGACATCGTCACGACACCGGTGTTCCACCTCAACGACCTCAGCGATGTCGTGTCGGACTTCGACAACGTCGTCGAGATCACCTTCGTCGCCTCGCAGTCGGCGCTGCGCCAACTCGTGAACCTGCGCCATGCGCGGCGCCTCGTGGTGGCCGCGCCCACGGCGAGGGGCGTGTCGTGGATGGCCGCCGTGGTCGGTCAGTACTTCTCGGGTCCGATCGAGCATTTCCACATCGGCGTCGACGACTCGTCGAGGCTCGAGGGGGTGGACGTGGTCGTCGTCAACAACGCCGCCCGATTGCCGGACGGCTGGGAAGGGCGCATCCCCAACGTCGTCCCCATCGAGTGGGAGCTCGATCCGCGGTTCGCGACCTCGTTCAAAGAACGCATCGGCGCGCGACTGGCGCGCCGCAGAAAGGCTGTGTCATGACGCTCACGATAGGACTGTCCCGCATGGACCGGGTCCGCCCGCTCGCCGACGGGCGCGTCCGGGTCGGGTCACCCGAGACCCCCGTCGACGTCGAGGTGTCGTTGCTGCCGACCCAGGCGCTGTTCAACCAGCAGCTCGTCGAGCACACCTTCGACTGCGTCGAGCTGCCGATCGCGACGTTCGTCCGCCTCATGGAGGAGGGCGATGAGAACCCCTACGTCGCCTTGCCGGTGTTCCCCTCGCGGCACTTCCGCCTCTCGTGCGTGTTCGTCAACGCCGATGCCGGCATCTCCTCCCCGGCCGACCTCGCGGGTCGACGGGTCGGGGTGCCGGTGTTCGACATGGCCGCCGCGGTCTGGCTGCGCGGCATCCTGCAGGATCACTACGGTCTCGACCGCGTCGCGCCGGTGTACGTCACCGGCGGTCTCGAGCAGGCCCGGGCGGGGGAGGAGCACCCGCAGTTCTACCCGCCGCAGTTCACCGTGGAGCGGCGCGGCGACGCCTCGCTCGCGCAGCTGCTCGCCGACGGCGAGATCGATGCCCTCTACACCGCACGGGCCCCTTCCACGTGGCCGTCCGATCGCGTCGCGCGCCTGTTCGAGCGCCCGCAGGAGGAGGAGCTGGGGTATTTCCGCCGAACCGGCATCTTCCCGCCCATGCACCTCGTGGGCGTCAAGCGGCACATCGCCGAGGCACAGCCGGAGCTCATCCCCCAGCTGTACCGCGCGTTCCGAGACGCGCAGGATCTCGCCCGCGCCGACCTGTGGGATTCGACGGCCCTGTCGACGATGTTGCCGTGGCAGTTGGAGTCGCTGCGCGAGTCGGAGGACCTGATGGGTGGCGACCCGTGGCCGATGGGCTTCGCGGCGAACCGGCACACGGTGGCGACGCTGCTGGACTACCTGCGGCGCGACCGGCTCATCGAGCGGGACTTCTCCCCCGAGGAGGTCTTCGCGGGCCCGGCGCAGGACTTCCTCCTCGCAACCTGAGCTCACGGATTGTCGACAAACGACGCCGGGCGCTCTTCGTCAGGATTCGCGGCGAAGCCCGTGTTGCAGGGCGATACCCCTCCGTAACACCGGGGAAACACGGCCTCCCTACGCTCAGATTGTCAACAATCGAAAGAGGTGGCAATGCGCACCGGTCAGGAATACCTCGACGCGCTCTCGGACGGACGCGACATCCGGGTCGACGGTCGACGGGTCGAGAACGTGGCGGTCGACCCGGCCTTCACCGGGGTCGCGCAGACGACCGCCGCGCTCTACGACCAGGCGCTGCGCTCCGAGAGTCGACTACTCGACCCGGAGACCGGTCGCCACCTGATCTACGCGATCCCCCGCACGTCCGAGGTAAGCGACGCCCGACGAGCCGCGCTCGAGGAGTGGTCGGAGGCGACCCACGGTTTCATCGGACGCGGAGCCGACCACGTGTCGGGTCTCCTCGCCGGGTTCGCGAGCAAGCCCGAGCTGTTCCACGACACCGAGCGCCCGCACAGCGGCAAGGTGGTGGAATTCCACGAGTACGCCGCGTCGCGCTCCCTGTGGATCACCAACGCCATCGTCCCTCCGCAGGCCAACCCCGCCGACCCCACGTCCCACGTGCGGCCCGTGGAGGTCGTCGACGAGGGCCCCGAGGGAATCGTCGTCGACGGTGCCCAGATGCTCGCCAGTGGGGGTGCGGTCGCGGACGAGCTGTTCGTCACGTGCGTGCGTCCGCTCGCACCGGGGGAGGAACGCCGCGCGCTGTCCTTCGTGGTGCCGTTGAACGCCCCGGGTCTTCGCCTGATCTCGCGGCGGCCCTACGCCACCTTCGGCTCGCCCTTCGACTATCCCCTCGCCGCGCGGTTCGACGAATCCGACGCGATGGTGACCTTCGACCAGGTCGTCATCCCGTGGGAGCGCGTGTTCCTGGTCGGAGACCGCGCCGGACTGCAGGCGCAGTTCTTCGACACCGCCGCGCACCAGCTCGGCAACATCCAGGCGATCATCCGACTGTCGGCCAAGCTCCGGTTCATCACCGGGCTCGCCTCGCTCGCCGCCAAGGCGAACGGGCGCGAGAAGTCCGAATCGGTGCGCAACGCCGTGGCCGACATCTCGATGATCGCGACCACGATCGAGGCCTTCGTCGAATCGGCGTACGCCCGGGCGAAAGTCGACGATGTCGGCGTCGTGCGCCCCGACGGCCAGTTCCTCTACGCCGCACTCGGGATGCAGACCGACGTCTACCCCCGCGCGATCAAGCTGCTCGGTGAACTGGTCGGTGGCGGTGTGATCCAGCTCCCCGCCTCGGTCGCGGACCTGCGCGATCCCACCGAGCGGGCGTCGATGCAGCGCCTGATGGGGTCGGGGGAGAACGGCCTCGACGAGCGGGTGAAGCTGTTCAAGCTCGTCTGGGATGCGGTCGGGACGGAGTTCGCCGGCCGGCACGTGCAATACGAGCGGTTCTACTCCGGATCCCCCGCCGTGGTGAAGAACTACGCGCACCGCAACTATCCGTTCGCGCGGGCCGAGTCCGATGTGCGGGCCTTCCTGGCCGGCTACGACCTCGAGGACGAGGCCCGTGACTGACACCGTGGCCGTCGGGCGCCCCGCGATCGTGCGTCACCAGCTGGAGCGGCTCATCACCTCGGGTGAACTCGCACCGGGTGACCGCATGGCAGAGGTCCAGCTCGCCGAGCGGCTCGGGGTCAGCCGCGGCCCTGTGCGGGAGGCGATCACCGCCCTCGCCCGCGACGGACTGGTGGTGCAGTATCCGAACCGGGGTGCGTTCGTGCGCACCGTGAGCGAGGATGACGCCCGCCACCTCTACGAGGTGCGCTCCGCCCTGTTCGGGCTGGCCTGCCAGCTCGCGGCCACCCGGCGGCAGGCCACCGTCGAGATCGAGCTGCGCGATCTGCTGGCTTCGATGCGCGCGGCCTTCGAGCGCGACGACTCCGAGGCGTACTACGAGCTCAACCGCGCTTTCCACCGCGCGCTGCTGACCGCCTCGGGCAATCCGCGCCTGCTGCGACAGTACGAGGCGATCTCCCGGGAGATCAGCCTGTTCCGCGCCCGTGCGTTGACGGTGAGCGAGAACGTCGCGTCGTCGCTCGAGGAGCACGAGGCGATCGCGGCGGCGGTCATCGACGGGGACGCCGAAGCGGCCCGCCGCCGGGCCGCCGACCACATCGTCGGCGGTCTCCGCCGGCACCTGAGGGAGAGCACGGTCGGACGATGATCCATGACGGCTCCTACTTCAGCCCCGGCGGGCAGTTCACGCTCACCGAAGTCGACGACGGTCCCCTGCGGGGTGTCACCGTGGCCGTGAAAGACCTCTACGACGTCGCCGGCCGAGTCACCGGCGCCGGCAACCCCGCGTTGACCTTCGAGGGCTCACCGGCCCGTTCGCACGCCGTCGCCGTCTCCCGGCTCCTGTCGGCGGGTGCGACGGTGATGGGCAAGACCGCCACCGACGAACTGGCCGCGGGGATGTTCGGGGTCAACTCCCACTTCGGGACCCCGTGGAACCCCGCGGCGCTGGACCGCGTTCCCGGGGGGTCCTCCAGCGGAGCGGCATCGGCGGTCGCCGCCGGAGACGCCGCGCTCGGACTGGGCACCGACACCGGCGGGTCGGTACGCACCCCCGCATCGTTCTGCGGACTGTTCGGTCTGCGTACCACGCACGGCCGTATCCCGTTGGAGGGAGTGCGTCCGATGGCGCCCGGCTTCGACACCGTCTCCCTGCTCGCACGCCGCACCGACGTGATCGCGGCGGCGCTGGAGGCGCTCGTGGACACGTCGGCCGCACCGCGGCACATCACGCGTCTGATCGTCGCGGAGGACCTGCTCGCACCCGCCGATCCCGACACCGTGGCGCTCGTGCACCGCACCGCGGCACGCTGGTCGCGGCTGTGGGGACTCGAGCTCGAGACCCGACGGGTTTGTCCGGAGGGCGTGACCCCGGCCGACCTCGTGGACACGTTCTGGCCGCTGATGAGCCGGCAGCTGTGGGAGAGCAACGGAGAGTGGGTGCTCACCGAGGACCCGCCGCTCGGTGAGGGCATCCGTGATCGCATCCTCGCCGCCGGGCAGGTCGACGACGCGCAGGTCGCCGCCGCCGACGCGGCGCGCCACGCGCTCGCGAACGCGCTGGCGGAGCACATGGAGGACGCCCTGCTGGTGCTTCCGACCGCGGTCGGCCCGGCGCCGCTGCGGACCGCGTCGTTCGACGAGCTCATGGACTACCGCACACGCAACCTCCCCCTGGTCGTCCCGGCGTCGCTGTGCGCGATGCCGCAGCTGTCGGTCCCGACCGGGATCGTCGACGGCGCCCCCGTGGGGGTGTCGCTGTTGGGGATGCCCGGCGACGACGAGGTGCTGCTGCGATGGGCCACACGACGGGGAGCGGCGTGACCGCCCCGCGCCGCGCCCCCGCGGCATTCGAGATGGCCGCAGCGGGCACCGCCCTGGCGCCGCTGGAGGGGGCGTCGATCCTCGTGCCCTTCGTCGTCAACGTCGAGCACTGGAGCCTCGATGCGCCGATGCCGCGCGCCGTGCTGCCGCCGCCGCACGGGATGACGGTGGTTCCCGACGTCGCCAACCACTCCTGGGTCCTCTACGGGCTCCGTGCCGGACTGCACCGCGTCGCGCAGGCCCTGGCCCCCCTCGGGGGGCGGGTCTCCGCGGCGGTGAACTCCGCCGTCGTATCCGAGTACCCCGCTGTCGCCGACCTCATCGAGCGTGAAGGCTGGGAGGTGCTCGCCCACGGGGTGCGGCAGCAGAGCGTGCACGGTGTCCCCGACGAACGGGCGGCCATCGCGCAGGCGATCGACCAGCTGTCGTCCCGCTTCGGTCGCCGCCCACGAGGGTGGCTGAGCCCGGGCATGAACCAGACCGACGACACGCTGCGTCTGCAGGCGGAGGCCGGAATCGAGTACTCCCACGACTGGATGATCGACGACCGGCCGGTCTGGCTCGACGCCGGGCCCCGCCGCATGCTCGGACTGCCGTACACCGTCGAGAACAACGACGTCACCGTCTACCAGGTGCAGCACCAGCCCGACGGCGCCCTGCTGGCCCGGGTCGAACGGACCCTGACGCGGCTACGTGCCGAGGCGCCCCGGGGCGCGGCGGTCATGCCGATCGGAGTGCATCCGCACATCGTCGGGGTGCCGCACCGCATCGCCGAGCTCGAGCGGATCGTCGACCTCATCATGCAGACCCCGGAGTGCCGCCCCGTCACATCCGCCGAGATGGCCGCGTGGTACCGCGCACAGGTGCCGGCGTGAGCGTCGCGCACCAGCGCGCCGTGCTGCGACCGTGGACCGGGCCGACCGGGGCGACACGCTATGCGCGGGAGAGCGCCGAGCGCATCGACCGGTACGAGCCGGAGGTGCGCGCGTTCACCCATCACGACACCGCGCGCCTGCGGGCCGTCGAGGACGACCGAGGCGGCGCACTGTCCGGGATGCCCGTGGCCGTCAAAGAGATCATCGACAGCGCCGACCACCCCACCGAGTGGGGGTCCGACCGTGCGCGCGGACGTCGCCCGGCCCGCAACGCCGATGTCGTGCAGCGTCTCGTCGACGCCGGCGCCACCGTGGCGGGCATGACCACGAGCACGCCCTTCGCGTGCGGCACGACCACGCCCACGCGGAACCCGCACGCCCTCGCGCGCACCCCGGGCGGCAGCTCCGCCGGATCCGGTGCCGCGGTGGGGGCGGGATTCGTGCCGGTCGCGCTGGCCACCCAGACCGGTGCCTCCACGATCCGACCCGCCTCTTACTGCGGGGCCTACGGGCTCAAACCCACCCACGGGCGCTATCCGATGGGCGGTGTGCATCCGGTCGCCGAGACCCTCGACGACGTCGGTCTCATCGCCGCATCCTTGCAGGACATCGACCGGGTCGACGCCGTGCTCACCGGGGACGCCGCCTCGGAGCCGCCGCCGGATCTCGCCGCGCTGCGGATCGGTTGGGTCGTCCTCGACGGCGGGGACGAAGCCGGCCCGGCCGCGTGGCACGCGCTCGAACTCGCGCGTCGACGACTGGCCGACGCCGGAGCGCGCCCGCTCACCGGCGCGGCGGTCGACGCGCTCGCGGCGTTCCAGAGCCTCGTCCCCGGGTCGACCGAGCACATGTTCGACGTGTTCGCCGCCGAGGCCGCACGCCACATCTCCCCGCACCTGACACCGCCGCACCCCGAGACGGACCCGCGTCTGATCGAGCTGGTGAGACGGGCCGCCTCGCTCACCGACGCGCAGATCGCCCAGGCGCACGAGCTCCGCCGGCGACTGCGCGAGACCCACGCCGGGCTCACCGGTGCCGTCGACGTGGTGGCGACCCTCTCGACGACCGGGCCCGCGCCGGTCGGCCACGCGCGCACCGGCAGCCGCACCATGCCGGCGACCGCGAGCTACCTCGGGATCCCCGCGGTCTCGCTACCGGCCCTCTCGGTCGACGGGCTGCCGCTGGGACTGCAACTCCTCGGCGCCGACGGCGAGGACCGCCGCCTGCTCGCCGCCGCCCACACCATCGACTCCGCCCTGCGGGGCGACCCGTTCCCCCTTTCCGCACGCACCGACAGACAAGGATCCACCTCATGACCTCCCCTGTTTCCTTCACCCCGACGATCGACCCGGACAAGGGTGTGGACCTCACGCGGGAAGCGGCCCGCTTCGTGCTCGACACCGAGGCCTCCGGCGTGCCCGAGCGGGTCGGCGACCTCGCCCGCGCGTCGATCCTCGACGGACTCGGATTGGCGTTGTCGGGGTCGGTCGCCGAATCCGGCGAGATCGTGCACGACTACCTCGCCGCCACGGGCGTCACCGGGAGCGGCGAGACCACCGTCATCGGCACGGGGCTCCGCGCCGCGCCGCGGTTCGCGGCGTTCGCCAACGGTGTCGCGATCCACGCCGACGACTACGACGACACGCAGCTCGCCGTCGCCGAGGACCGCGTCTACGGCCTCCTCACCCACCCCACCGCCCCGGTGCTCCCCTCGGCGCTGGCCGTGGCGGAGCAGCTCGGGCTCTCCGGCGCCGACATGCTCATGGCCTACCTGGTCGGTGTCGACCTGGAGTGCAAGATCGCCGAGGCGATCTCGCCCCGCCACTACCAGCACGGGTTCCATGCGACCGCGACTTGCGGCACCTTCGGGTCCGCCGCCGCCGCGAGCCGCCTGCGGGGGCTCACGGTCGAGCAGACCCAGCGCGCCCTGTCGATCGCCGGCAGCCAGTCGGCGGGCCTGCGCGAGAACTTCGGCACCATGACCAAGCCGTTCCACGCCGGCCGCTCGTCCGAGTCGGGGGTCGTGGCCACCGACTTCGCCCGCGCCGGCTGGAGTGCCAGCCCGGAGATCCTCGAGGCTCCGCGCGGGTTCTTCCAAGCCGCCGGTGGCGGGTACGACGAGGGCGCCATCCGCGGCACCCTGGGGTCGCCGTGGACCTTCGACAGCCCCGGGGTGTCGATCAAGCCCCACCCCTCCGGCTCGCTCACCCACCCCGGCATGACCGAGATGCTGCGCCTGATCCACGCACACGACATCCGCATGGAGGACGTGGTCCGTGTGCGCGTGGGGACCAACCACAACATGCCCAACGCCCTCATCCACCACCGTCCCGTCAACGAGCTGCAGGCCAAGTTCTCGATGGAGTTCTGCATGGCGATCCTGCTGCTGGAGCGCCGCGCCGGACTCAACGAGTTCACCGACGAGGTCGTCCTGCGCCCCGACGTCCAGGAGGCGCTGGGCAAGGTGGAGTTCGGTGTGCACCCGGAGGCGGAGGCGGACGGCTACGCGAAGATGACCACGATCATCGACATCGAGCTGACCGACGGGCGCACGGTGTCCGGACGCGCCGCCTTCGGCAAGGGGAGCCCCGCCGATCCGATGGACTACTCGGAGGTCGCGGCGAAGTTCCACGAGTGCGCCGAGTTCGCGTCGTGGGACCGTGGACGGGCGCAGGCGATCGTCGACATGGTCGCCGACATCCAGAGCGTCGCGGACGTGCGCGACCTGACCGCGCTGCTGCAGCGGTGAGCGCCGACGATCGACTGCGGCGCCTCGAAGCCGAGGTGGCCCGCGACATCGCGCTGACCTCCTACCCGACCCCGGAGTGGGTGCGTTCACGGTCGACCCCCGACCGTCGCGTGCTCGACGTGCTCATCATCGGTGCGGGTCAGGCCGGGCTCGCGCTCGCGTTCGCCCTGCGACGCCGCGCCGTCACCGAGGTCGAGGTGTGGGACGAGGCGGAGGAGGGGCGGGAGGGGCCGTGGGTCACCTACGCCAAGATGCGGACGTTGCGCACCCCCAAGCACCTGACCGGACCCGACCAGGGGGTGCCGTCGCTGACCCCCGAGGCCTGGTACCGCGCACGCTACGGGGACACGGCGTGGGAGCAGCTGCGGTTCATCCCGAAGGAGCACTGGCAGGAGTATCTCGGCTGGTTCCGCCGGGTCACCGCCGCGCCCGTGCGCAACGGGGTGCGCGCGACCGGCATCCGACCCGACGGCGACCTCATGGAGGTGCGGGCGGTCGGTCCGGACGGGGAGATCGGACGGACGTGGGCGCGCCGCGTCATCCTCGCGACGGGGATGGCCGGCAACGGCCGGTGGAGCGTCCCCGGCATCATCGCCGAGAACCTGCCCGAGGACCGGTACGACCACACCGGCGCCCCGCTGGACACCGAGACCCTGCGCGGCAAGCGCATCGGTGTGCTCGGTGGCGGCGCCTCGGCCTTCGACTACGCCGGCGAGGCGCTGGAGACGGGGGCGCACAGCGTCGACCTCTTCTACCGACGCGCCGAGATCCCCCGGGTCAACCCGTTCCGTTGGATGGAGTTCTACGCGTTCGGGGCACACTTCCCCGACCTGTCGGACGATGACAAGTGGCGGTTCACGGCCCGCTTCCAGCAGACGAACCAGCCGGTGCCGCAGTACACCTGGGACCGGTGTGCACGGTTCGCACAGTTCTCCTGGCACGTCTCGTCGCCCTGGGAGTCCGTCGCCCTTGTCGATGGCGAGATCGAGGTCCGCACCCCGACCGGGACGTTCCGGTTCGACCATGTCATCGCCGGCACCGGACCCTCGGTCGAACTCGAGGTGCGGCCCGAGCTGGCCGAGCTCGCACCGCGGATCGCGCGCTGGCGCGATCGTTACCAGGCGCCCGACGAGTGGAAGGACGACGCGCTGGCCGAGTACCCCTATCTCGGGTCCGGGTTCGAGTTCCTCCCGCGCGATCCCGCCGACGCCTGGGTCTCGCGCGTCTACGATTTCACCTACGGTGCGCGGCTGTCGATGGGATTGAACGGGAACATGAACTCTGGACTCGGTGCCGGCGCGAGGCGCCTCGGCGACGCCGTCAGCCGATCCCTGTTCGTCGAGGACGCCGACGCCTTCTTCGACAGCTACCGCGCGTACGACACCCCCGAACTGGTGGAGGTGGGGCGGCCCGATGCGTGACCTCGTCGGCTACGGACCCGACCGCCCCGATCCTCGGTGGCCGGAGGGCGCGCGTGTCGCGCTGAACCTCACGGTGAACTACGAGGCCGGTGCGGAGGAGTCCGTCCCCGACGGCTTCGCGCACAGCGAGGCACCTCTGACCGACGGTGTGCCCGCCGGCGGCGACGTGCCCGGGCGGGATCTCGCCGCGGAGTCGCTGATGGCCTACGGTGCACGCGTCGGGGTGTGGCGGGTGCTCCGCCTGCTCGAGGAGCGCGGGATGGTCGGGACCCTGTCGGCGTGTGCGGTGGCGCTCGAACGCAATCCCGCCGTCGCGGAACGCTTCCGCGCGGCGGGGTTCGATCTGCTCGGGCACGGTTGGCGTTTCACACGCCACTACCTGCTGGACGAGGAGACGGAGCGATCGCACCTGCGCCGTGCCATGGCCTCCTTCGAGGGAACCTGGGGTGACATCCCGGACGGGTGGTACTGCAGATACGGGCCGAGTCTGGCCACCCGGCGATTGTTGGTCGAACACGGCGTCGGATACGACTCCGACGCGTACGACGACGAGCTGCCGTACTGGACCCCGGTCGCCGGGCGCCCCCACCTCGTCGTCCCGCACACCTTCTCCAACAACGACAACAAGTACGCCAAAGGGTGGTGGGGGACCTCCGAGGACGCCTTCACCTATCTGAGGGACGCGTTCGATCTGATGTACGCGGAAGGCGCGCACAGTCCCGGGATGATGATGGTCAGCATCCACCCGCGGCTCAGCGGACATCCGGCGCGGGCCGCGGGCGTGGCCCGGTTCCTCGACCACGTGCAGACCCACTCCGGCGTGTGGATCACCACGCGCGCCGCGATCGCCGAGCACTGGCGCACCGAGCACCCCGCCCCGTCAGGCGGCTCGCGATGACCGATCGGCGTCGCCTGATCGTGCACGGGGGAGCCGTGCTCTCCTCCGACGCCGAGCAGGTCGTCGACGCCGACCTGTTGATCGAAGACGGGATGATCGCGCAGATCCGCGACCGCGGCCACGGTGAGGACCCGTTCGCCGGGGTCGACGCGGCGCGCCTGGATGCGCGGCGACGCCTCGTCGCGCCGGGTTTCGTGAACGGGCACACCCACTCGCACACCGGCATCCTCGGCGGCATCGCCCGGGACTGGACGTTGGAACACTCGCTGATCAACGGCCCGTGGACCGGCGCGGAGCGCTCCGTCGAGCTCACCCGCATCAGCGCGCTCCTGGTGGCCACCGAGCTGGTCGCCTCGGGCTGCACGGCACTGTTCGACCTGGTGTACCGCTTCCCCGATGTCGACGCGGACGGCTTCCTCGCCACGGCCGAGGCCTACCGCGACGTCGGCGTGCGCGCGACCCTCGCGCCGATGGTGGCCGACCGCTCGCTGTACGAGGCGCTGCCCGCACTCGCCTCCTGCGGCCACCCCGCGACCGCGGCGGCGTCGAGCCTGCCCGCCGCGGCGGACATCATCGCGGCATGTGCCGGTCTGATCGAGCGCTGGCCGCACGATCGGACGATGCTCGCCCCCGCGGTGGCACCGACGATCCCCGCACACTGCTCGGACGAGCTGCTCGCCGGGCTGGACCGTCTCGCGCGGGAAACGGGGGTGCGCCTGCACATGCACCTGGCCGAATCCAAGCCGCAGGCCCGCGCGGGCGCGCAACGCTACGGACGCTCGATCACGGCGGAGCTCGATGCGCGGGGCATGCTGCGGCCCGGGGTGACGGTCGCGCACGCGGTGTGGATCGACGGCGCCGACGCGCGGCTGCTGGCCGCCGGTGGTGTGGACGTCGTGACGGTCCCCGGCAGCAACATGCGGCTCGGCTCGGGGCTGCAGGATTCCCGTGCGCTGTTGGAGGCCGGTGCGACGCTGGCAGTGGGCACCGATGGTGCGAACTCCGCCGACGCGTTGGACATGCTGCACGCCGTGCAACTGACGTCGTCGGTCAGTCACGTGTTCGATCGTCCCGCGCACGAGTGGCTCACCCCCGGGGAGGTGCTGCGGGCCGCGACCGCGGGAGGCGCCGCGGCCGTGGGGCTCGGGGAACTCACCGGGCGCATCGCCCCGGGATACGCCGCCGATCTCGTCTTCTGGGACCTCGGCGCGGCGGCTTTCACCCCGGGGATCGACCTCGTGAACCAGATCGTGACCGCCGCGCGCGCCGGACACGTGCGCACGGTCATGGTCGACGGACGCATCGTGGTCGACGACGCAGTGGTCACCGGTGTCGACGTGTCACGCCTGCGGGACCGCGCGGCAGAGCTGTGCGAGGAGTACTTCGCCGCCGCGACGCCCCGTCGCGCCGCGGCGGGGGAGGCCGCGGCGGCGGCAAGGGATGTTCTCGCCGCCCAGCGGCGCCTCCCCTGGACCCCGGAGCGACTGCTGCCGGCCTCCTCGGACTGAGCGTTCGCCCCCCTCCCGTCGCCCCTCGGTGAAGAACACAGGAGAAATCGGCGGCGCCGAACGCGCGAGCGTGGTGGAGGGCCGTGCAGCGGCCGGATCTCCTGTCGGGTTCATGCGGCCAAGAGGGGTGTTGACCTCGAACACGCTCGTGTACTATCTTGAATACAGCTTCGGATACAAGGTGGAATTCGAACCTGACGAAGTCCCGAACAAAGGAGTTGAGGTGACGGATCGGTCAAGCGCGGCGCGAGTGAGCGGCGAGGCCTTCCTGCAGGGCCATGTCGTGCGGGAGCTGGAAGCGGCGGTCGGCCGCGAGCGGGTGAGCGTCGAGGACGCCGATCTCCAGGCCCAGGCGGCCGACTGGTCGTGGTCGTCGAAGTACATCCAATACGCCGGTCTCCGGCTGCCCTCGGCGGATGTGATGGTCAAGCCCGCCACGACCGCGGAGGTCGAGGAGGTCGTGCGGATCGCATCGGAGTACCGCATGCCCGTGGTCCCGCGCGGCGGAGGATCCGGCACGCAGGGCGGAACCCTGGCGGTCTACGGCGGCATCGCCCTCGACCTGACCGATCTCGACGACATCGTCGAGATCGACGAGCAGAGCCTGACGGTCACCGTGGGCGCCGGTATCGACGGGCCGACCCTCGAGACCGAGTTGAACAACCACGGGCTCACGCTGGCGCACTATCCGGGCTCGTACCACCTCGGCGCGACCATCGGCGGGTTCATCGCCGCCCGCGGATCCGGGGTCGTGTCCACGAAGTACGGCAAGGCCGAAGATCAGGTGCTGCAGGTCAAGGCCGTCGTGCCGCCCGGCGCCACGGTGGAGACCCTCCGGGTCCCCAGCCACGCGGCGGGCCCCGACCTGCTCCAGAGCTTCGTCGGATCCGAGGGCACCCTCGGGGTGATCACCGAGGCCACGTTGCGTGTGGATCCGCTGCCCGAGGCGCGCGGATTCCTCTCCTTCAGCTTCCCCGACATCTTCACCGGGATGGAGGCCGGACGCCGCATCATGACGAACCGGCTGCGCCCGGCGGTCATCCGTCTCTACGACGAGGCCGACAGCGTCAAGCTCAAGGACTGGGTCGGCACCCCGTTCACCGGCACGCTCATGGTCGTCATGTGCGACGGCGCGCAGGAACTGGTCGACTATGAGACCCGCGCGATCACCCAGCTGGTCGAGGCCGCCGGCGGCACCGCGCACGGTCCCGACGTGGGCCGCATCTGGTGGGAGGGGAAGTACGAGCCCTACGCCAAGGGCAAGCTGCCCCAGCCGCCGCTGATGTACGGCACCTTCGATCAGGTCGCGAGGTTCTCGGACCTGCCCGCCATCTACCGGGCCAAGAAGAAGATCGTCGAGGAGGAGTTCGCCGAGTACGGCGCCCGCTACACGGCGCACCTGTCGCACTGGTACGACTGGGGGGCGATGCTCTACGACCGCTTCTACGTCGACGAGCCGCCCGCCGATCCCGTGGAGGCCATGCGCCTGCACGACCGGCTGTGGGACGCCGGCATCTTGGAGGGCATCGCGCACGGCGCCGTGCTCAACGACCACCACGGAGTCGGCATCAAGCTCGGCCGATTCATGCACAAGCAGTACGGCGAAGGCTTCCGACTGCTCAAGGCGCAGAAGGACGCGTGGGATCCCGATGGGATCATGAACCCGGGGAAACTGGGGTTCGGGCCACCGCGTCGCTGACCTGCGCACCACGCGACACATCCGCACGACCGCAACCGACACCCGCACGAACGCAACCGACACTCAAGGGAGAGAGAACGATGCACCTGTCCATGCACAACTGGATGCGCCAAGAGCCGATCGAGACGACGATCGCCCGTCTGGCGAAGTACGGCTACAAGAGCATCGAGATCAGTGGGGAGCCCGAGAAGTACGACGCCAAGCACGTGCGTGGGCTGCTCGACCACTATGGTCTCGACTGCTGGGGGGCGGTGACGCTCATGGTCGACAAGCGCAACATGCAGTCGGCCGACGAGGCGATGCGCGCGTCGAGCGTGCAGTACGTCAAGGACTGCATCCAGATGGTCAGTGACCTGGGTGGCCAGATCCTGACCTACGTCCCCGGCACCGTCGGAAAGGTCGTGCCCGATTCCACGCCCGAGAACGAGTGGCAGTGGCTGGTCGAGGGCACCAAGGAGATCTACGACTTCGCCGAGCAGAAGGGCATCCGCGTCGGCGTGGAGCCGCTGAACCGCTTCGAGTCGTACCTGATCACCCGTGCCGAGCAGGCGCTGGCCCTGTGCGACGCCGTCGGCCCGAACCTCGGCGTCGTGCTCGACGCGTTCCACGTGAACATCGAGGAGAGCAACATCTACGACGCGTTCCGGCTCGTCGGCGACAAGCTCGTCGACGTCCACGTGGCCGAGAACAACCGGATGCCCGCCGGCCACGGCGACTACGACTGGACCGAGTTCGTCGGTGTGCTGCGCGAGATCGGCTACGACGGCGCGCTCACGGCGGAGTTCGTCGCCCCGGTCGACCGGACCCCGGCCAACAAGTACCCCAACGCGTTGGAGACGAACTTCGACAACCTCGAGATCGACGAGGAGCAGCTGAAGTTCATCATCGACCACGGCTCGTCGATCCTCACCGAGGAGTACTACGACTGGCTGGTCAAGGAGAACTCCGACACCCTGTTGCCGCTGACGAAGTAACCGTCCACCCCTCACCTCTGCAACGGAGCATCACGTGAGCCTTCCCGTCGCCCTCATCGCGACCCTCGACACGAAGGGGCCCGAGGTCGCCTACCTGCGCGATCGCCTGTCGGCCCTCGGTGTGCCGTCGATCGTGATCGACACGGGGATCCTCGGCGAACCCGTCGGGATCACCCCCGACGTCAGCCATGCCGACCTCGCGGAGTTCGGGGGAATCACTCTCGAGCAGTTGCAGAATGCCGGCACGCGCGGGGATGCGGTCGCGCTGATGCGCGGTTTCGTCGTCGACTACGTCGACCGGCTGTGGCGGGAAGGGCGCATCGCCGGGGGGATCGCGATCGGAGGAGTGGGCGTCGTCATGGGGGCGGCGGCGCTCCACCGCCTCCCCCTCGGGGTGCCCAAGATCGTCATCGCCCCCACCGCGTCCGGTCACCATGAGTTCGCGCCCTACGTGGGCACGAAGGACGTCATGGTGCTGCACTCGGTGGTCGACATCCTCGGCCTCCACGCGATCGCCACCACCGTGTTCGACAACGCGGCGGCGGCGATGGCGGGGATGCTGGAGCACGGTCACGCGCTTCCCGCACCCGACCCGGCGGCCCGCTACGTCGGTGTCACGATGCTCGGCAACACCACCACCGCGGTGGGGGCGCTCGCCGAGCGTCTGGCCGAACACGGCTACGAAGCCGTGGTGTTCCACTCCAGCGGTGTGGGCGGACGGTCGATGGAGGAGCTCGCCGAGGCGGGTCACTTCGTCGGGGTGATCGACTACACCACCAACGAGATCGTCGACCACCTCACCGGCGGCATCCACGACGCCGGCCCCGATCGGCTGCGCCGGGTGGGGCGGGCCGGGATCCCCCAGGTCGTCGTGCCGGCGTGTGTGGACTTCTCCGTCTTCGAAGCGGATGCCATCCCCGAGCGCCACCGCGGCCGCCCGCTGTACGAACACAACCCGCAGTACACCCTCATGCGCACCTCCGAAGACGAGATGGCGCAGGTCGGCGAGATCTTCGCGGCACGCCTCAACGAGGCCGTCGCCGACGTGGAGGTCATCGTCCCGACCGAGGGCCTGTCCATCCCGAACGCCCCGGGGGGCGTGTTCTGGAACCCCGACGCCGATCGTCGGTTCCTCGACACCGTCCGACGCGACCTGCGCGAGGACATCCCCGTGCGCACGGTCGCCCTCCATGCCGACGACCCCGCCCTGGGCCGGCTCGTCGCCGACGCCTTCCACGACCTCCACCTCGCCCGAGAAACCAAGGAGCAGACCTCATGACCGAACGTCCCGAACGCCGCGTTCCCCACCTCACCGAGGGTGACGAGGACTTCCGCGCGAAATTCCGTTCGTGGAACCTCGCCGACCTGTCGTACGTCGACATCGAGGAGTACCTCAAGACCAAGGACACCGTGCTCGTGCCGATGGCCAGCACCGAGCAGCACGGGCCGCACCTGCCGCTGTACACGGACACGATCACCGCGGTCGAGATCAGCTCGCGCATCTCCGAGCAGATCGGCGTGCTGCACACCCCGCCGCTGTGGGCCGGCTACTCGCCGCAGCACATGTACGGCGTCGGCCAGGGCCGGGGAACCATCACGCTGCGGGCCAGCACGCTGCTGAACCTCATGAACGACGTCGCCCGCAGCCTCATCCACCACGGGTTCAACCGCATCATCTTCATCAACGGCCACGGCTCGAACACCAAGGTCGTCGACCCGGTGCTGCGTCGCCTGCGGTACGAGACCGGTGCGCTGATCTCGTTCGTCAAGCCGTTCATGGAGCGCTACGTCGGCATCCTCGAGGGCCTCATGGAGAACCCGCCGGAGGAGACCCCGGGCTGGCACTCCAGCGAGCTGGAGACCTCGCAGGACCTCGCGTGGAACCCCGACCTGGTGCGGATGGAGCGGGCGGTCGACACGCGCGCCCACACGCCCGCCTTCCTGCCGGATGCGTTCCGCAAGAACGACGGGATGCCCGATACGGAGTTCGAGGGCTACCAGTACTTCACCTTCCCGATGGACCACCACGAGTTCGTCGAGAACGGCATCATCGGCAATCCGATGCGCGCCACGGCCGAGAAGGGCGAGGAGGCGTTCCGTCGCTACAGCGAGCACGTCGCCCGCGGCATCCTCGAGCTGCAGAAGGTCGACGTCGACGTCCACACGCGCGAATTCATCGACCGTACGATGTGAGGATTGCATGTCGAACGAGCGGAAGGCGGTGAGGGCCATGTCGATGACCGACTCGGCTTCGCGGGTGAACGAGGCGTACGAGTGGCTCCTCGCGGAAATCACCGCCTTCCGACTGTCGTCGGGCGCGCCGCTTTCGGAGAACCGCATCGCGACGCAACTGGGCATCAGTCGCACCCCGGTGCGCGAGGCCCTGCAGCGGCTCGAGACCGAAGGGCTGGTGCGACGCACCGACAACGCCCGGTTCTCGGTCTCGACGCTCACGCCGCGCGAGGTCAACGAAGCGTGCGACCTGCTCGAGGTGCTCGACACGTACATCTTCGTCAAAGCCGCCCGTGAGCACGACGAGTCGGTGTCGACGCAGATCCTCGAGGTCGTCGACGAGATGATGACCGCGGCCGAGGCCGGTGACAAGACCGCCTGGTCCGAAGCGGACATCCGGTTCCACCGGCTGGTCAACGAGGTCGCCGGCAACCAGCTGGTCTCGGAGACGGTCAAGCACACCCGACGCCGGATCCAACGGTTCTGGACCCGCGCGGCGTCCGCCCAGTCCCGTCTGGTCGGATGCTCCGCCGAGCACGTCGAGCTCGCCAAGGCGATCGTCGCCCGCGACACCGAGGCGATCCCGCCGGCGGTGCAGAAGCACATCGGCCACATGCGGGTGAGCATTCTCGAAAAGCTCGAAGCGGCCTCGGTCTTCTTCGGCTGATAACCCTCTCATCCGGCTCTTCCATCCCCGCGCCCATACCTGTATACAAGAAGGAATACAGTTTCGTGTCCAATGACGAACACACCACCTGTCACGAAGGAGTGAGGTGAATGGACCAGTTTCTGCAAGTCGCCCTCAACGGCCTCACGCTCGCCGCGGTGTACTTCCTCGTCGCGAGCGGACTGTCGCTGATCTTCGGGCTCATGCGGGTCATCACGATGGCCCACGGCACCAGCTACCTCCTCGGCGGATACATCGGCTACGTGGTCGTCCGCGAGACCGGCAACTGGCTGCTCGGCGCGATCGTGGCCGCTGCCGCGGTCGGGCTGGTGGGCCTGTTCATCCACCAGGTGCTCATCAAGCGGTTCCAGGACGACGACATGCGGGTGGCCCTGATCACCCTGGGCGTGTCGATCGTCGGCGCCGACCTCATGTTCGCGGTCTTCGGCGGCACGGCCACCCAGGTGCCGGTGCCCGAGTGGCTCGCCGGGGGAGTGGACCTTCCGTTCCTGTCGAGCCCCTACCCGCTGCTGCGACTGGTGATCCTCGCCCTGGCGATCGTCATCGGCGTGGCCATCTGGCTGGTGATCCAGAAGACCCGCTTCGGCGCCATCGTGCGCGCCGGTGTCGACGACAGTGAGATGACCGCCGCGACCGGCGTGGCGATCGGACGCGTGTTCGCCATCGTGTTCGTCGTCGGCTCGGCCCTCGCCGGCTTCGCCGGTGTCGTCGGCGGCTCCCTGTTCCCACTGCTGCCGGGTCAGGACGCCACCTACCTGCTCTTCTCGCTCGTGGTCGTCATCGTCGGCGGGATGGGCTCCATCCCCGGCGCGGCGATCGGCTCGGTGCTCGTCGGGGTCGTCTCGCAGTTCGCACTGGTCTACGTGCCCACCTACGCGCTCGTGATCACCTTCGCCCTCATGGTCGTCGTGCTCGCACTGCGACCTCAGGGCCTCATGGGGAGGACGACATGACCACCGACACCCGCACGGCGCCGGCCGACGCCGCGACGCCTCCGACCCGCCGCCGCAACCGCATGTGGATCGTGTGGACGGTCATCTTGATCCTCGCGATCATCTTCCCGTTCATCGTCGACCGTCCGCGGTTCTGGGTGTCGAACATCGGGGTGAAGTCGCTGTGGCTGGGCATCATCGCCATGAGCCTGGTGTTCCTCAACAAGTACGTGGGCCTGCTCTCGCTCGCGCAGATGACGGTCGCGGGCATCGCCGCCTACGGAGTCGGCTTCGCCGCCGTCACCCTCGGGTGGCCCGACGTCGCAGCCATCGGACTCGGCGTGCTCGCCGGAACCCTCGGCGCACTGGTCACCGCGCTGGTCGCGGCCCGCACCAAGGCGATCTACTTCCTCATGATCACCCTCGCGCTCGGCCAGGTCTTCTACTCGTGGGCCTCGCAGTCGATCGAGGTGACCAACGCCCGCCGTGGCCTGGCGCCGATCACCCGTGGGGACTGGGGGTTTCTGGACTTCCGCGACCTCAACGTCTTCTACTACACGGTCCTGCTGGCCGCCGTCGGCTGTTACCTGTTGTGCCGGTACATCGCCTCCACACCGTTCGGCTACGCGCTGCAGGGCATCCGCGACAGTCCCGAGCGCATGAGCGCCCTGGGGTACCCGATCGTGCGCTACCGCGTGCTCGCGATCACCTTCGCCGGGTTCATCGCCTCGATCGGCGGCGTCATCCTCGCCTTCGACCGGTCACAGGTCGACCCCGACGTGGTGAGTCTGGGCGCGACCCTCGACATCCTCGTCGTCGCGGTCATCGGCGGGATCGGGTCCCTCGGCGGTGTGTTCGCCGGCGGCCTGTTCCTCACCCTCCTGGACAACTTCGCGGGGGACTTCACCGACCGCTACCTCACCCTCACCGGGTTGATCTTCATCCTGGTGCTCTACTTCGCGCCCGCAGGCCTTGCCGGCATCGCGGCGCAGATCAAGACGCGCTTCACCCGGAAGCGCTCCACAGACCCTGCGGGCGACGCGCCCGCAGCCGGGGCCTCAGCACCGTCACGGGGTCACGCAATCGAGAAAGGAAACAGCAATGAGGCTGACCAGCAAGACTGACAGGCGACTCCTCGCCGTCGGCGCGATCGCGGCCGCATCCGCGCTCGCACTCGCCGGCTGCAGCGGTTCGGGCGGAGGCTCGGACGCCGGAGGCGGCGATGGCACGCTCACGATCGGCGTCCTCGCCGTCGGCGAGGGGAGCCTCGCGTTCGCCATGGACGAGAGCAAGCGCGCCATCGAGGTGGCCATGCAGCAGTACGGCGGCGACGCCGACGGGGGCACCGTCGGTGACACGGAGGTCGAGTTCATCTACGAGTCGACCGACGGCACCAGCGGTACCGCCCAGACGAAGGTGAAGAAGCTCGTCGAGAACGACGACGTCGACATCGTCTTCGGGCCGGTCTCCGGTGACGAGGGTGAAGCGGTCGCGCAGTACGCGCTGACCGTTCCCGAGAAGACGTTCGTCATCTCGGCCGCCAGCCCGGTCGGTCTCACCCTCGAGGGGGCCGACAACCTCTACCGGTTCTTCGGCGACTCGGCCATGTGGATGGGCGGCGTCGGGACCTACGCCCACGACGACAAGGGGTACGAGAACATCTACCTCATCGCCGAGGACTACTCCTTCCCGTACGACAACGCCGGAGGCTTCTTCTCCGAGTTCTGCGATGCCGGCGGCCAGATCACCGGCGCCTCGTGGGTTCCGGTCGGCACCACCGACTACGCGACCATCATCTCGACCATCCCCGATGAGACCGACGCGGTGTATGTCGGCCTCGGTGGTGCCGACGCGGCGAGCTTCCTCTCGCAGGCCGTCACCGCCGGTGTCGCCAAGCCCCTCGTCGGAGGGACGATCGCAGTCGACACGACGGCACTGTCCGGTGACACCAACCTCGCCTCTGCGGCGGAGGGGATGATCTCCGGCGGCCCCGTGCCCGGTCAGGACTACGACAACCCGAACTGGATCGAGTTCTCCGACGCCTACACGGCGCTGCCGGACGCGTTCCCGAGCCCGTCGATCTTCGCGATCCTGCCGTACAACTCGATCATGCCGCTCCTCATGGGCATCGAGACCACCGGTGGCGATCTGGGCGCCGACCAGGAGAACCTCCACGAGGCGCTCTCGGCGACCGACTGGAACAGCCCGACCGGCAACATCACGGTCGATGAGAACAACCAGGGCATCGTCGACAACTTCATCGTCGAGGTGCAGTCCGACGGCGGTGAGCTCGTGCTGAACACCATCAGCGAAGCAGCCGGCGTGACGCAGGACACGGTCACCTACGACCGGTTCGACAGCTGCCCGTGATGCGGGCCGGGGGCCGGGCGATCATGCCCGGCCCCCACATCTTCGACGGAGAGGAACGCGCATGACGCACCGCACCCCGGCGCTCGAGGTCGTGGGGCTGTCCAAGCACTACGGCGGCCTGCACGCGATGCGCCCCATCGACCTGACCCTCGGCGACGGTGATCGCCTGAGCGTGATCGGCACCAACGGTGCCGGCAAGTCGACCCTGTTCAACTGCATCGCCGGCACCGTCCGCGCGAGCACGGGCCGCGTGTCGTTCTTCGGCACCGACGTGACGCGCACCAGCGCCGCGCACCGGGCCGGGATGGGTATCGCACGCACCTTCCAGACCTCCCGGCTGTTCGACAACATGACCGTCGCGCAGAACGTCTACGTGGCCCTCGGCGGGCGCCGCTTCCCGGGCGGGAGCCTGCGGCCGGTCGGCGGCGATGCGCCCCGATGGGATGAGGCCTCGAAACTTCTGGCGCGCGTCGGCCTCGAGAAGGTACACGATGCGGTCGTCGGCGACATCTCCCACGGGGAGCAACGCCAGTTGGAACTGGCGATGGCGTTCGCGCTCGAGCCGAAGATCCTCATGCTCGACGAGCCTGCCGCCGGATTCTCGCCCGCCGAGCGTGCGCGCCTCGTCACCATCCTCCGCGAGCTGCCCCGCGAAGTCAGCCTGATCCTCATCGAACACGACATGGACATCGCGCTCGCCGTCGCCGATCGCGTGATCGTCATGCACGACGGGTCGAAGATCCTCGAAGGCACCCCCGACGAGATCAGGCGGAGCGAACGCGTGCGGGAGATCTACCTGGGAGGAGCGATCGACGATGTCGCCTGAACCACTGTTGTCCGTCTCCGGACTCAACGTCTCGTACGGCCACGTGCACATCCTGCAGGATGTCGCGTTCACGATGGGTGCCGAACCGCTCGGCATGGTTGGCCGCAACGGGATGGGCAAGTCCACCCTCGCGAAAGCGCTCGCCGGGATGCTGCCGATCGACTCCGGATCGATGCGCTTCGGTGACCGCGAGCTGGTCGGACGCACCCCGAACCAGGTCAACCGGGCAGGCGTCGGCTACGTGCCGCAGGGTCGACGCATCTTCCCCTCGCTCACCGTGCACGAGCACCTGACGATGGTGGGCGGACGCCGGTCGCGGCGCTGGAGCGTCGCCGATGTCTACGACCTGTTCCCGCGTCTGGCCGAACGTCGACGCAACGGCGGCGCCGAGCTCTCCGGAGGCGAGCAGCAGATGCTCGCGATCGCGCGGGCGTTGCTGACCGATCCCCACCTGCTCGTGATGGACGAGCCCAGCGAGGGCCTCGCCCCCGCGATCGTCGACCACCTCGCCGACACCCTGCGCATGCTCGTGCGCGAGGGGCAGGCGGTGCTGCTCATCGAGCAGAACCTGCGCTTCACCCTCGAGCTGTGCCCGCGGGTCCTCGTCATGGTCAACGGGCGCATCGCGGCAGACCTCGAGGCCGATGTCCTCGCCCATGACCCCGATGCCCAGGCGCGCTACCTCGGGGTGTCGGAGTCCCACGCATAGAACACGCCGAGAAGAGGAGGACGACGATGGCCGACTCACCGCTCCGGGTGGCCATGATCGGCCACGGATTCATGGGCGCCGCCCACAGTGTGGGCTGGCGACAGGCACCACGGATGTTCGACCTGCCGCGCGCGGTGGACATGGCGGTGGTGGTCGGGCGACGTGCCGACGCGGCCGCCGAGGCGGCGACGCGATGGGGCTGGCGCGGCGCGGCGGACGACTGGCGCGCGGTCGTGCGCTCGGACGAGGTCGACGTCGTCGACATCGTCACCCCGGGGGACTCCCACGCGGAGATCGCCATCGCGGCGCTGGACGCCGGCAAGCACGTCCTGTGTGAGAAGCCGCTGGCCAATTCGCTCGGTGAGGCCGAGGCGATGGCGGCCGTGGCGGATCGCGCGCGGGAGCGCGGGCAGGTCGCCATGGTCGGGTTCACCTACCGGCGTGTGCCCGCGGTCACCCATATGCGTGATCTCATCGCCGAAGGCGTCCTCGGGCGGATCGCCCACGTGCGTGCGGCCTACCGGCAGGACTGGCTGGTCGACCGCGACATGCCGCTGGCCTGGCGGCTCCAGCGGGAGCACGCGGGATCCGGCGCGCTCGGCGACATCGGCGCCCACATCGTCGACATGGTGCAGTTCGTCACCGGGCAGGCGGTGACAGCCGTCTCGGGGACCCTCGAGACGATCGTCGCGCGACGACCCCTGCAGGCGGCCGGGTCCGGTCTGCAGGGCACCGCCGGGGAAGGCTACGGGGATGTCACCGTCGACGATGCGGCGCTGTTCACCGGCCGCCTCAGCGGTGGCGCGCTGGCCTCCTTCGAGGCGACACGGTTCGCCACCGGACGCAAGAACGGCCTCGAGATCGAGATCTCCGGCGAACGCGGCGCGTTGCGTTTCGCGTTGGAGGACCTCAACGCCCTCGAGTACTACGACCGCACCGCGCCGGAGGACCGCCAGGGGTTCTCGCGCATCCTCGTGACCGAGGGGGCGCATCCGTACCTGTCCGGATGGTGGCCGCCGGGCCACATGCTCGGGTACGAGCACGGGTTCACCCACCAGGTCGTCGATCTGGTGGAGGCGATCGCGACGGGCACGTCGCCGCACCCGACCTTCGCCGAGGGGTTGTCGGTGCAGCGGGTGCTCGACGCGGTCGAGCGCAGCGACCACGATGGGTCGCGATGGACATCGACCGGCGATGAGGCCGGAGACGATCGAGGAGGAGAACGATGACCAGACCCGTCACGCTGTTCACGGGACAATGGGCCGACCTGCCGTTCGAGGAGGTCGCACGCCTGGCCGGGGACTGGGGCTTCGACGGCCTCGAGATCGCCTGCTGGGGCGACCATCTCGACGTCTCGCGATGGGATGACGCCGAATACGTGCGCTCGCGTCGCGAGATCCTCGAGCGCAACGGGCTGAAGGTGTGGACGATCTCGAACCATCTCGCCGGGCAGGCCGTGTGCGACGACCCCATCGACGAGCGCCACCGCGATGTGCTGCCGGCGCGCGCGTGGGGCGACGGTGACCCGGAAGGGGTGCGTCGACGCGCCGCCGACGAGATCATGATGACCGCGCGGATGGCCGACAAGCTCGGCGTCGACACCGTCGTGGGATTCAGCGGGTCGTCGATCTGGAAGGCCGTGGCGATGTTCCCGCCGGCCTCGGAGGCGTTCATCGACGCGGGATACGAGGACTTCGCCGCCCGCTTCTCGCCGATCCTGGACGTGTACGACGACCTCGGTGTGCGCTTCGCGCTCGAGGTCCACCCCTCCGAGATCGCCTACGACTACTGGACCACCGCGCGCACCCTCGAGGCGATCGGGGACCGCGCCAACTTCGGCCTGAATTGGGACCCCTCGCACATGGTGTGGCAAGACCTGGACCCCGTCGGGTTCTTGTGGGACTACCGTGACCGCATATTCCACGTCCACTGCAAGGACACCAAGCGGCGCATGCAGAACGGCCGCAACGGGCGGTTGTCCTCGCACCTGCCGTGGGCCGATCCGCGGCGGGGCTGGGACTTCATCTCCACCGGGCACGGAGACGTGCCGTGGGAGAGTGCCTTCCGCATGCTCGACGCGATCGGATACGACGGCCCGCTCTCGGTCGAGTGGGAGGACGCGGGGATGGACCGGATGGTCGGGGCGCCCGAGGCGCTGTCGTTCGTGCGTCGCCTGTCGAGCTACACCCCGTCGGGCCAGGCCTTCGACGCCGCCTTCTCGTCCTCCGACTGAGCACGGCCTGTTGCCGCAGGTGCGCGCAACCCCGACAGGAGATCCGCAGCCTCGACGGCCCGGAACCGCCGCTACGCGGCCGATACGGCGCGGATCTCCTGTGTTGTCGACGGCGGTCCCGGGCGAGGGGGACCGCACCGAATTATTCCAACAGCCAAAATAATGCGACACTAGGAGGAGACGCCCGCCGACCGAGGAGTCCGTCCTGACCGCCCCCGCCGTCCCCACCGCCCGTCCCGTACACCGGATGGGCCGCTGGCGACACTTCGGGGCGATGCTCAAGGTCGGCGTGATCGGTTTCGGTGGCGGCAGCGCACTCATCCCCGTGATGGAGAAGGAGCTGGTCGGCGCCGGCCGACTGGACGAGGACGAATTCGTCAAGGACACCGTCATCGTCAACATCACCCCCGGCGCCCTTCCCCCCAAGCTCGCCACCCTGTCGGGCCTGCAGCTGAACGGTTCGGCCGCGGCGCTCGCGGGGGCGCTCGCGGTCGCCCTGCCCGGCACGGTGGCAACCGTCGCCCTCCTCGCCCTCTTCACCGCGCTCGGGCCGGGGGCGGTCTCGGTGATCGAGGCGGCCTCGTTGGGCATCTCGGCGTTCATCCTCTACCTGCTGGCCCACTACGTCGTGAAGGTGCTCGCACCGGCCGGCCGCCTGCGGGCCGTGCCGGTGATCATCGCCGTGCTGGCGTTCGTGCTCTCGGGCGCGGGGAAGACCGTCTCGCTCGGCCACGACCTCGCCGACGCCGAACCGGGGTGGGCGGTGCCGGAGCTGTCGGCACTCGGACTCGTGCTCGCCTCACTCGGCGGCATCGCGGTGGTGACGATCTGGCAGATGGTGCGCGGTTCGTCCCACCCGGACACCGGTGACGCCGCG
>NZTV01000024.1 GCA_002703245.1 Microbacterium sp. | reverse complement strand
TCCGCACTCGGGTTCCGAAACCTCACCCACTACATCGCGAGATCGCTGCTCGAAGCCGGAGGCTTCAGACCTCACCTACACCCTTGATTCCGAAGAGCCACATAAGCGCGCGATGCAGCGGGCGGGTCATGTGACACAGGGCTTCGATCTAGGGACGTATGGGTGGTATTTCTTCTACTACCACTAAGCCGCTACTTTGCACCAATTGAAACCACGGACAGCTCTTTGGCTGTCCGTGGTTTCAATTGGTAGGTGACACTATTCAGGCTAGCTCTGGTGGTTCGCCTTCCGAGATCGGCACGAATCGGTCAAAGACTCCGTACGCCACAATCCTCTCGGTCATCGAGTACATGGGAGAGCAGCTTGTCAGAGTTATGTAGCGGCCGGTCGAATCTGGTATATCCGGGTGCCGCGGGACATCCGCCAGGACATCGGTAGCTGTCGGCATGACGTACTCGAGGTTACGGAACCGGTAGATGTACCAGCCTTCGCGGGTTGCAACCACGAGCGGGTCGCCCGCGTGTAGTTCTGCGATGCGATTGAACGGGGCGCCGTACGTCGTGCGATGACCGGCCAGAGCAAAATTGCCTACTTCGCCTGGCATCTCTGTGTCCAGGTAGTGGCCAATACGCACTTGATCAAGTGTGCCCGCGCGCGTTACCCCGCCGGCTATGTCAAACGCGTACTCAACTCCAAATCGCGGGATCTGCATGACCCCGAATACCTCAGTATCCGCAGGAGTCTCAAGTAGCGGGGGGTCGGCTGGGGTCTCCGCTGACTCAGTGGAAGTCGATGGGGCTGGCACAGGCGGGGCCGCTTGCGCCCATTCTTGGATACGTTCTTGCCCAGCCAGATTCGCCTGTGCGCCGTAGATCATGTCGCCGAACCACAGTTGCCAACCAACGTAGAGCAGCGCGACAACCCCAGCAGTGATCAGAAGCTAGCCAAGCACGCCGGTGACAGTAGGGCGGCGATGGCGGCGCTCGCGTCGTCGGTCGCGACGAGTGTGCACAGCCTCCATGCCGTGAGTCTATGGCGCACTCGCCCGAAGTGGATCCGTAGAGTTGAACTGAACAGCTCCACTTCACAACCGGAGGCCCTAGTCTCTTGATTCCTCACGGCCGTGTCGCGGAACAACGTCCCCGGACATCACACCTGGGCCTTCTGCGCCGCTCGAAGCGCCGCGGGAGGCGCGTTGGACTTGAATCGCTCAGGTGAGCCGGCGGTGCCCTCTTCTCCGTAGAGGCGGACGTACCAGAACACTCCTTCTGGTGATGTGAGCTCGCGCATCATTGGGTCGAGAGTGTTGAGCCAGAATGCGGCCATTGCGGGGGCCGCGTCGTGTCGTGCGGCTTCGAAGGCGTACCAGAGGGCGGTGAGTCGTTCGACGGCCTCGAAGTTGTCGAACCAGTTCGGGTCCCACCGGTACGGGCCGGGCTTGCGCTGATAGTTCGGCAGCAGCCAGTCGTCGACGAAGTCGTACACCGACGTGTAGAGAGCTTCACGGTGGGGTTCTTCGACCAGCTCTGCAGCGGCGACGTCGTCAAGGTCGTCGTCCTCGTATGTCATCGGTGGGCCTCTCTGGTTGCGTGTGCGCGCCGCGCGGCGCGCTGTTCGTAGTAGTCCTGTGAGGTCTTCACGGCGGCCGCGTAGGGTCGCTCGGACACGTGCACCAGGCGCAGCAGTGCCGCCGGCGTCTGGGTGGCCACCATGACGGCCCGACCGCCGGGGAGGGCGGTGAGGTCGGAGACGTCGAAGATCCGCTCGCGCTGGATCGACGTCGTGATCGAGGTCCCCCGGTGCTGTGCTGATCGAGAACGCTTGACGGTGTCGAAGTCACCGATCGCCTGCGAGACGAACGACAGGTACTTGTCCTCTGACAGGCCAGATCCGACGACGCGGACGTTCGCGGCCGACCAGAGCTTTCCCATCCCGGTTTCTCCGAACGCTTCGACGCCCTGTTGCCAGGACTGGAAGAACGTGGACAGGATGATCCCGCGGGACCCGTAGTGCGAGTACTTGTCGGGGAGTTCACGCCACCGGCACACGTTGGCGGCCTCGTCCAACACACCCAGGAGCGGCGTCTGCAGCCGACCGCCCGGGTGGCTGGCGCCGACGCGTTCGGCGGCCTCGAGGACGGCCATCGTGAGCGCCGCGGTGATCGCACGCGCAGACCCGCCACCCTCGGCGGAGATCAGGTAGAGCGTGTCGGTGGAGGTCACGAACCGGTAGGGGTCGAAGTGCGGCCGCCCGCGGCCGGCGTCGGTGATCCACGGGAGCACCTTCGGGTTGCCGAGAAGGCTGATCCAGGGGCGCAGGGTGCCGTAGACGCCGTCGCGCTGTTTCGCCGTCAAGCCCTGGGTCTCCCCCAACGCTTGTCCCTGCGCGATCTGACCGCGGCTGATGAGGATCGCGGCGGGGTCGTCGCCCTTCTCATCGGGGTTGTTCGCCCACCGGAACACGTCGGTGATCGGCCGGCCGTCGAGCGCGGCGGCGAGGAAGAGCCTGGCCAACGTCTCCCGGCCGGCGCTGTTGAAGTAGGCGTCCTGGGAGGCGTTGGCGGATTCGGCCGCGGACTGGAACACGGCCGTCAGTTTTTCGGCGGTTTCCATGTCGACGACGAAGCTCAGCGGGTCCCACCACCAGTCCGGGGCTTCCCCGATGATGCCCTGTACGTCGTGGACCCACACCACGCCCCGCTCTGAGCGCGGCCCGCGGGTCATGTCGACGATGTCGCGCTTGTTCGACGTCGCCAGCACCGGGCCGTTGGTTTCGAGGATCTGCGGGACGCACACGCAGCTGGTCTTGCCGGCGCGGGGCCCCATGAGCCAGATCTGTACCCATTCGTAGGAGGCGTAGAGGCTCTTTCCGGTGCGGGCGTCGGCGCCGAGGGTCACGCCGGTGCCGGCTTCGGTGGCGCGGAGGCGTTCGGCGTCCTTCCGGGCGGCGGGTTCGTAGAACCGGGCCAGGTCGCTGCTTTGTGCCATGTAGCGGCTCTTGTAGTCCACGCGGGTGCGAGATCTCGCGTGCCGCCGCCATGCGATCACGACGAGGGCGACGAACGCCGCGGCGATCGCGAACAGGCCGGTGGTGAGAGCGATCTGCCCTGCGGAGGGTGTCATGCGTCCGGTGAGGAACGCGTACCCGATGGTGAAGGGGTTCGTCGTTCCCATTCGCTGCACTTCTGGGTTGACCAGTGCTCCCGCCCACAGGGCGGCGCCGGCAGCGCCGGCAGCGATCATCGCGACGAGGGCGACGATCCAGCCCAGCTCCGCGGTGATCGGTTCGCTTCGCCGGTTCGCTTCGCGTGCCATCGTCTTATCTCCCGCTCGAGGTCGCGGCCAGGGAGTCCTGCATTCCCCGCCATGCGGTGTTGGTGTCGTTGACGGCTAGCTCTTCTGGCACAAGCGTCACCTGGAATGGAGTGCCCGGTGCCTTCCCGATCTTCAACAGGAACTTCCCGCGACCGGCCGGGGTCGCGGTGCGCCCGGTGTCGGGGTTGATGGTCGATTCCGCCGACCAGTCCTCGATCATGGACTGCTCGGCGTTGGAGAGTGCGAACACGGTGCGGAGGTTGCCCATCTCGGCGGGGGCGAGGCCGCCGATGAACACCATTGCGGATCGTTCGACGAAGCCGGAGGCGATCGAGGTCAACTGGTCAGTTTCCAGCTTGAGGTCGTTCATGGTGTGGGTGATGAGGATCTGCCCGATACCGCGCTGCCGGTTCAGGCGCGTCAGCGCGTCGACGAAGTACACCATCGTCGACGATGCGCGCAGCATCCGCCACAGCTCGTCCATGACGAGGACGTAGTGCGCCGGTGGGACCAGGCCCGCCTCAGCGAGCCCCTTCTGCACTTCCACCACGGCTGATCCGTAGCTCCATGTCACCGACTGCACCGCGGCCTGCAGCTGCAGGTCGCTGTCGTCGATCGCGGAGAGGTCGAACACCACGGGGCGGCCGACGTCAATATGCGTGGTCGTCGGCCGCGCGAACACGTCGCCGAACGGCCCCGACGATCCCAGTGCGGTCAGATCGTCCAGCAGCATCCGCACTCGCTCGTCGTACTGGGTGTCGTTGCCGTTGTCGCGGGTGAGGGCGCGGAGCCGGTCGGGGCGGGATGTGATGATCGTGACGAGATCGCGCAGCAACGGTGCCGATTCCCACTCCCCCTCATCGAGGATGCGGATGGCCTCGACGAGGATCGACGATTCGTACGCCTGGATCGCACCGTTTCGGGCCAGCCGGACGAGACCGGAGATGTTGGCGACGCGGCGCTCTCGGAGAGAGTTCAGGATCTCCGCTCGTTTGCGCTCGTCGGGGATCTCCGCGACGCGCGCAGCGAGGGGGCCGAAATCGAGGGGGTTGATGTGTCCGAACCCCCGCGACAGGCGAACCGTCTGCCCTCCCATCGCCGTGACCAGAGCGACGTAGTCCGGCTTGGTGTCCGAGAGCACCAGGGGAATGACGTTCCACGCGTCGTAGACCGTCAGCAGTCGCCTGACGAGGGTGGACTTCCCGAGTCCTGGCCGGGAAAGGACGAAGGCGGAGGGGTTGGACAGGATGCCGTTGAGGAACCAGTACATCGGGTCGGCGGTGACCTGGCCGGGCGAACGGAGGTTCTTCCCCAGCGGCACACCGACGACCGCTCCTTGGTGGGAGATCCCGAACGGCCACAGTCCGCACACTTGCACGGTCGTTCCCTGCGACTCGGGCAGGGGCTGGACGTAGTTGACGTACCCCGCACCGCGTCCTGCCCACCCGCGCCTCCCGGGCCGCGTCGACGAGGCAGCACGAGAGTCGGTGAGCACGCCCCGGAGCCGCTGCAGCGTCGACTCCGAGCGAGCCGCCTCCGCGCGCCGCTGTTCCCGGTCCTGCCGCGACCGCAGCCGCCGCGCCTCCCGCGGCGACAGCCGCAACCCGGTCGCAACCGGCGTCGACGCCGCGCCGCGGCGGCGGGAGATGAGCACAGCCACGAAGCTGATCGCGGCCAAGAGGAAGAATGCGACCAGCACGCCGAGGCTGATCCACACCACGGTGCCCGTCACATCAACCCCCGCACCTGGTCGGGGATGATCGTGTGCTCCGGCAGGACCACACCCAGCGGCAGTGCCGCTTGGAAGTACACCGCCTGGTTTCCCAGCGCCTCACGGATGCGAAGCCAGCCCTGGGCCGCCATGCTCGCGATCGCCTGATCCAGTCGCGGCAGTTCCGCCTCATCGGCGCAGGAGACGGTGACGATCATCCCGAAGCGGACAAGGCCCGCGCCGAGCGCTTCTTCTTCCGCGGTGCGACGGCTTGGGCGTAGCGCTGTTGCTGCCGTGCGGTCGGGCGGCTGCGTTGCGACGCGGCCGCTTAGGAGTTGTTCACGGCGCCCTCGACAACATCCGCGGCCTGCCCCGCCGGGATCGGACGGTACAGGAGGGGGCGCGGTGGCGGGGGGCGTCAGACGCCGATGCCCCGCGCCGACATGAAGCTGATCGGGTTCACCGGGGCGCCGTTGATGTAGGTCTCGAAGTGCAGGTGGCACCCGAACGAGTTCCCCGTGTTGCCCTCTGCGGCGATGGCCTGACCGGCGCTGACGCGCTGCCCGTAGCCGACCCAGATTCCGCCGGATTGGATGTGCGCGTAGCCGGTGCCGATGCCGCCGCCGTGGTCGATCTTGATGTAGTTGCCGTAGCCGCCGTTGTATCCGGCGTAGACGACCGTGCCGGCCGATGCCGCATAGATCGCCGACCCGCAGCCGGACGCCAAGTCGACACCCGCGTGGAAGCTCGACGAACAGTAGCTGGAGCCGCACTGCGACGTGCGATACCCGTATCCGGAAGTCCGCCATCCCGACGAGGGCCGGGCCCACCCGGACCCGACGACCGATCCGCCGCTCCCGGAGCTCCCTGAGCTCCCGGAGCTGGAGCCGCCGCTCGATCCGCCCGAGCTGCTCCCGCCCGAGTTGTTGTTGGCCGCCGCCTCCGCGGCTTCCCTCGCCAGCCGCTCGGCTTCCGCACGGGCCCGCGCCTCGGCCTCGGCCTTTCGCCGTTTCTCCTCTTCGACGCCCGCTTTGTAGTCGGCGATGGTCTGTGCCGTCTCATCCTCGAGGGCGGCAAGCTGTGCCTGGAGGGTCGACAGGTTCGACTCCTGCGCGGCGAGGGCCGCCTCGGCGGCATCCGCCTTCTCCTGGGCCTCCACCATCTTCTCTTCGGCGATCTTCTGCAGTCGGTCTCGCTCTTCGCGCGCCACCTCGGCCTGGTCGGAGAGGCTCTGGGCGGCGTCGCGTGCGGTGACCGCTTCGCTGTAGACCGTCTGGTTCCGCTCGAGGAGCTTGTCCATCGTGCCCAGGCGCGCGAGGAGGTCGTCGGCCGACGCGGCCGAGTCGGAGAAGAACAACTCCAGCGACGTGTCGTCTCCGCCGTTGCGATACAGCTGAGCGGCGACCCGGCCGGCCTTGTTCGCGGCTTCGTCGGCCGCCGCGGCCTGCTCATCGGCTTGCGCCTGCAACTCATCGGCCTTGAAAGACGCCTCGAAGAAGGCCTGCTGGGCCTCGTAGAACTCGTTGGAGGCGGCCTCCGCCTCGGCCTGCGTGCGGGCGACCTCCGCTTCGAGGCTGGAGATCAGGTTGCGGATCTTGGTGACCTCGGCGGCCTTCGCCGCCTCGTTCGCCTTCGCCGCCTCGACTTCGTCCCACGAGGGGTAGCCCTCGATCGCGATGGCGCCCGGCGAGTACGCCATCGATGAGAAGGCGAGGAACCCCAGGGCTCCGAGTGCGCCGATCCCGATCGCGGCGCGGCGGTTGACCGACGGCCACAGCCGCTTCTTCTCGGCCTCGGTGGGCGCGCAGCCGCAATCGACGTCGCTCTGCTGGGCGTCCACGGATCCTCCTCACGGGGCGGTCAACGTTGATCACAGTAGCAACACGAGTCACAACCGCAACAGAGGTGAACCGATCTCCGCCCGTCGACCCTCCCCCGCCGCGCACGGAACGGCGGTCCGACGCGCCGCGAATCGGGCTTTGAGGGCTCGATTGGCGTTTCCGCGGAATCTCTCTTATGCTTGAGCGTCGGTAAGCCTGAGCACCGGGTCGCAAGATCAGGGGTTCACTCGGCCCCATCGTTTAGCGGCCTAGGACGCCGCCCTTTCACGGCGGTAGCACGGGTTCGAATCCCGTTGGGGTCACTTTCCGGCACAATTGAATAAGCATGGCCCTGTAGCGCAGCTGGTTAGCGTGCCGCCCTGTCACGGCGGAGGTCGCGGGTTCAAGTCCCGTCAGGGTCGCTCCAAGCGACGGGCCTTCTTTCGAGGAGGCCTTTCGTCTAGGACGCGGCAGAGATGTCGCGCGGCTCTGTAGCTCAGTTGGTAGAGCGTTCGACTGAAAATCGAAAGGTCACCGGATCGATGCCGGTCGGAGCCACAAGAACCGTCGTTACAACGGTTCTAGAAACCCTCGCCTAGCTTCTACATGGCGGGGGTTTTGCTTTTCC
>NZTV01000010.1 GCA_002703245.1 Microbacterium sp. | reverse complement strand
TCGACGGGTCCTGGTACGCGATCCTCTCGCACTGGCGGCTCGTGATCGCTGAGCTCAAGGACCGCGGCATCGACCTGTACGAGCCCGCCGTGCTCGCCGGCCCTTGGCTGTCGGTGCGGGCCGCGATTTTCTCGCTACTCGACGGAGATACCAGGCTCCGCGCCGTACTGATCCGGAGGTGACTGCATGGCCCTTCGCGCCGCTGAGGTCGAAGTCCTCATCACCGCCAACGACTCCGACCTCGCCCGGGCCGAGAAGGGCGTCAAGTCCACCGGTGAGCGCATCGAGAAGAAGCCGATCACCGCGAAGGTCACCGCGGACGAGAAGGACGCTCTCGCCGGCATGGACCGGGTCGAGGACGCGGCCAAGAAGCTCGTCTCCGAGCGTGCTGTCCTCAAGCTCGACGCCGACATCGACCGGGCAGAGAAGCAGCTCGAGCGGGCCGTGGACAAGCTCGAGGACCTCCACATTCGCGCCGAGGGCGGCCTCGACGTCGACGCTGATGTCAAGCGAGCCGAAGCGAACATCCAGCGCATCGAGCGGCAACTCACCGGACTCAAGTCCGCGCGCACCGTCGTCGACGTCGAAGCCGACACGTCGAAGGCCGAGGCGGCCCTGGAGGATGTCCAAGGCGTGGCCGGCGAAGCCGGGGAGGACTCTGGCGCGGAGTTCGGTGCGAGCATCATCGCCGCACTGGCAACGATCCCGATCGCCGGCGCGGTCGTCGGAATCGGTGCCGCCGCCGGCAAGGCGCTGATCGGCGCATTCAACTCCGGCCTCCAGCAGGAGCTCGGGCGGGACCGCCTCGCGGGACTCACCGGGCTGACCGCGGAGGACGCCGCACGGATCTCCCGCGCCGCCGGTGAGGCCTACGCGAACAACTTCGGCGAATCCATCGAAGCGAACATGGACACCGCTCGCCTCGCGCTGCAGTTCGACCTGATCGACGAGGAAGCGACCACCAAGGACGCCCAGAAGGTCGTCTCCGGCCTCGCGGGAATCGCTGACGTCCTCGGCGAGGAAGTGCAGCCCACCGCGACTGCGGTGACCACCCTGCTTCGCACCGGCATGGCGAAGTCCGCCGAAGAGGCCTACGACATCCTCGCCACCGGGGCACGCGAAGGCGTGAACCGAAACGAGGATCTCCTCGACACCTTCACCGAGTACCCGGTCGTGCTTCGGCGCCTGGGGCTCGACGGGAAGGACATGCTCGGCCTGCTGAACCAGGGGCTCGAAGCTGGCGCACGCAACAGCGACGTCGTCGCGGATGCGCTCAAGGAGTTCCAGATCCGCGCGACGGATGCCTCGGATGCCTCCGCGGACGGGTTCGAGCGGATCGGCTTGAACGCCGAGGAGATGACGGCGAAGATCGCTCGTGGTGGCGACGACGCCCGCGAAGGTCTTGAGCAGGTGCTGACGGCGCTTCGAGAGACCGAGGACCCGGTCGCGCGGAACGCCGCTGCCGTCGAGTTGTTCGGCACGAAAGCGGAGGACCTTGGCGAGGCGCTGTTCGCGTTGGACCTGTCCTCGGCCGTCGACGAGCTCGACGGTGTCACGGGCGCCGCTCGCCGCATGTTCGATACTCTCACCGACAACGACGCATCCCGGGTGCAGCAGGCGCAGCGCAACATCGAGGTGGCGGTCGAGGGCATTCAGGGCGCACTCGCGTCCGCGTTCTCGGAGCCGCTCGGTGACTTCGCCGACTGGGTGTCACGAAACCGGGGACCCGTGCTGGAGTTCTTCGGCGACCTCGTAAACGGGGGCCTGGACTTCGGCGCATCTCTCGTCGAGTCCGCCGCACTCGGGACCGAGGCATTCGGCGAGTTCATCGCAGGGCCTGCCGCTTCGCTCATCGCGTCGATGGCCAAGGTCCAGGACGCCCTTGGTATGGACGGGTCCGAGCTCGGCCAGTTGTCGCGGGATATGCAGGACCTCGAGTCCGTCACCGACGAAGCCGCCGACACGATGCGTGACCGGCTCGGCGGGGCCGTCGAGGAGGCGCGCGACAAGTTCAATGACTTCTACGAGCCACAGGTCGCGCTTGGTCATCTGAACGACGCCGCGCTGCGCACCGCGGAGGCGGTTGACGCTCTCGGCTATGAGACCGACGGGCTGACACGCCTCACGGACTCGTGGACTGAGTCCTCCGATGGTTCTGTCGAGGCACACGGGCGACTCGACGCGCAGATCCAGTCGGTGCTCGATTCCCTCGGCAGAGAGATCGAGGCGGCCGCGGTGGCGGGGGAGTCGCAGGAGAACCTGTCAGAGCGGTACGACACCACCACGCAGGCGCTCGCGGGGCAGCTGACCGCGATGGGGCTGTCGACGGATCAGGCGTACGCCCTGATCGACTCGTACCTCGCGGTGCCCGAAGAGGTCGACACGAACGTGTCGTCCAACGCGGATCCGGAGCGGGAGAAGATCGAGCGCCTCGGTTTCAAGATCACGACGCTCCCCGATGGCTCAGTGACAATCACGGCGAACACGGGGCCCGCTGTCGCATCGATCGAGGGGTTCATTCGGAACTACAACAACCGAAGCATCGGCCTGACGGCGCAGACCATCGTGGGGAACCCCAGCCTCGGCTATACCGCGGGTGGGAAGCACGGTGGTGTCGTCGAGTTCATGGCGCAGGGCGGCATTCCGGACCTGGTGCCGATGGGCCAGACGGCCGCTGTCGTTCCGCCGAACACCTGGCGTGTCGTCGGGGACCGTAGCGATGTCGCGGAGTCGTTCATCCCGCATGACGGTTCCGCGCGGTCGTACGCGATCCTCGCCGAGACGATGAACCGGATGGGGGTCATCGCGCATGGCCCGCAGCCGGTTCGAGGTGGCGATGTCTACAACATCTCGATGCCGGCGCTCCCTGAGCGGGATGCGGATCGAGTGCGGGATGAGTTCGTAGAGGAGCTGAAGTGGCTGAGCTCGAGGTGAACGAACCCGCCCCGGTGATCGTCGAGATCGCTGGGCGTCGGTTCATGAGTCACGACCGTGACCCGGCTGGGTGGTGGATTCAGAGGGAGGGCCTGACCGAATGGTGGGATTCGCCTGAGACTCGCTTCGAGGACACGCCGATTCCCGGCCAGCACGGATCGTTCGATCCGGACGACGTGCTGATCGCCGCCAGGACGTTCCCGTTCATCGGCCGACATCGAGCGGTGACATTTGAGTGGGCGGATCGGGAGGTGCGGACATGGGCCGCGGGCCTCGCGGCGAGGCGCGACGTCGAGGTTCGGGTGTACGCAGCCGGGCGTTGGCTGCACCTTCGATGGGCCAAGATCCGTGGCCGAGTTCGTGTCCGGGAAGTCAACTCCCGCATCTGCGAGTTCCAATTGCCGATCTGGGCTGCGGACCCGAGGAAGTACGCCGATGACGTGACCACAGTCGTCAATGCGACTGTGGTCCCTGCGGGCGGTCTGACCCTGCCTGTCGTCGACGGCGCCCTGGCATTCGGAGCGCCAGGAACGGCATCGTTCCCTGGTGTGTTCCAGGTGGAGAACCCGGGCACGGCTGACTTCTTCCCGACCTTCACGGTGCGTGGCCCGGTGACGGACTTCACCATCACCTCCGAGGGACGGGCCATCGAGTACGCCGCCCCACTCGCTGCCGGGCAGGAACTGGTCCTGTCTCCCTACCTGGGCGGCCGCGCGGTGCTGGACGGTGTCGATGTGTCCCACAACCTCACCCAGGCGAGCTGGGTGCCCGTCGATGGTGGGCAGACCCGCGGGTACTTCTTCAACGCAACCGACCCGGGCCTGGGCGCGCAGCTCGAGGTCACCTATCCGAATGGAGCGTGGTGGTGAGCACCAGCAACCGTGAACTGATTGAGTCCGACCTGAACGACTCCGTTGCCGAGGTGTATGCCTCCGCCGAGGCGGTCCGCGAGGCCGATGCTGCCTGCCGAGTCCTTCGCGACGAGCACGCCGCGAAGCGTGACCGAGCCCGCAATCTGCAGATGGCGTTGTTCGCGCTCGACGGTCAGGACAAGTCCCGTGCTGACGCGGACGAGGCGATCGATGAGGCGCTGTCCGCACTGGAGGAGGTCTGAACATGGTCACCACACCTGCAGGATTCGTGATCGACGTCAACGACGCTGACCCGGTCGAGGGCACCACCGCGATCGGTATCCGTCGTGCGTTGGCGACGTTGCTGAAGCAGACCGCCCCCGGGGTGGCGGCGCAGGGGCGTCTTGGCGCGGACAACTTCGCGGTCACCGCGTCTCCGTCAGACATGGAGTACAACGTGTCGGGCGGGGGGCTCGTGCTCGTGCGGGTATCCACGGGCGGCGCGTACATCATCGGGATGCCCTCCGGTGTCGTCGTCCCCACGACTCCGTCGGATGGGGTGAACCCGCGGATCGATTCGATCTACGCGTTGCAGCCGGACCCGGCGATCGATGGTTCCTCGGTGGATGTCGAGTTCGTGGTCGACGTAGCGCAGGGGTCGCCCGCGGCAACGCCGGTAGCGCCGACCCTCCCGACAGGGGCGTTCGAGCTCGCGCGAAAGGTGATCGCCCCCGGCGCGACGAACACGTCGTCGGGTGCCGCGTTCACGAACGTCGCGGCGGTGACCGGGCTGAACGCGCAGGCGCTGGAGAACCTCGACGCGGGGATCATCACGACCGGTGTGTTCCCGATCTCACGCGGCGGGACCGGGGCGAGCAGCAAGAGCAACGCGCGCACGAACCTCGGGCTCCTGAGCGGCACGTCCGCACCGTCGAACAGTCTCGGCGAGGACGGCGACATCTACGACCAGATCTTGTGAGGTGCTGAATGCCTTCCGGCTACATCACCATCCCGAATAGTGTCTCTGGACTGGACCTTCGCGCACGCTGGTGGACCGAGGACGACTCGGGCAACAACCGGTCGAAGGTCCACGTCCAGATGCAGGGGCGCAAGACCGATGGCTATACGACGTACGGCACCTACGAGGGTGACGTCTATGTCGGTGGTTGGCTCGGCGTCTCGTCTGCATACGAGAGCATCGGTTCTGGGTGGACGGACCTCGGCGGAAGCCGGTGGAACTGGATCGGACACAACTCCGACGGGTCGAAGACAACGACTCTCGGTGCGCGTGGGAGGATCCCGGGCACGTCGTTCGGCAGCACCCAGTCGGGCACCGGCAATGTCACGCTGACGAACTACACGCGCCTCCCTTCCGCCCCTGGCACTCCGTCCGTTTCCGACATCGGTCCGCAGTCGGCGAGCTTCTCGTGGTCCGCGCCCGGCTCTGTCGGCGGCGGGATCGTCGAGTATCAGTACCAGTACGACTCGGATGGGTCGAGCTTCCCGTCGCCGGGGACCGTCTCGACGGGGTCGTCGCGCTCGGCGTCGCGCTCGGATCTCGAACCGGGGAAGACCTACTGGCTGCGTGTCCGCGCGAGGAACGGTGACGGGTGGGGATCGTGGTCCGGCACCCGCTCGTTCGAGACGCTCGGCGGCGGCCGGCGCAAGGTAGCTGGCGTCTGGCGTGACGTGGTCCGTTGGCGGAAGGTCAGCGGCCAGTGGAAGAAGGTCCGCCGGTGGAAGAAGGTCGCCAGCGAGTGGCGACCCACCCGATAGAGCAACACCACCATCAAGCCCTCGGCATCCGCCGGGGGTTTCGTCGTGAAAGGACACTGCAATGAGCACGCCGATCCCTGGCCCCGACGACACGATCGGGACCGAGCAGGACCCGAACGCGATCGACGAACCGATCGCCACCACCGAAGAGGACGCCGACTAATGGGCGTCAACGGCGCAGCAGCCGCCCAGAAGCTGCTCAGCTTCGGACGGGTGAACCCGGGCTACTGCCTCTACTACGTGTGGCAGGCGTACAAGGCTGTCGGTGCCCGTGTGAACGGCTCCTGGCCGACCGCGTGGTCCGCGTGGTTGACCGACAAGAAGACCGCCCACACCGACAAGAACCCGCCCGCCGGCGTGCCCGTCTACTTCGGACAGAAAGCCGGGTCCGCCGCAGGCGACGTCGTGATCTCCCTCGGCGGTGGTCGTGTGGCGTGCACCGACTACCCCTCGTGGGGTCAGGTCGGCTCGTGCACGATCGACGAACGTCAGCGGCAGATCGGCCGCCCCTACATGGGGTGGACCGAAACGATCCTCGGCGTGCCGATCGACTTCGCGAAGCCGTCGACGGGCAAGCCCGCCTCGTCGAAGCCGGCCGCGAAGATCGCCCCGGAGACGATGCTGAAGTGGCGCTGGTCGGGTGTCCAGGAGATGCTCAAGCGCTTCTACGGCTACACCGGCCCCATCGACAACGACCCCGGCGACAAGAGCGGCCGCAGCGGCACCATCGCCGCGATGCGTCGCTTTCTGAACGCCAAGGGGTACGCGCGTCGCGCACTCGGCCGCAACCTCCGCGCGGGCGTGTTCGACGCGAACGACGTGAAGGCCATCCAGGTGTGGCTGGCGTCCCGTTCCTCGAACCGGTACCGCCTCGACATCGACGGTGAACCGGGCAACGGCACGAAATCGTCGTGGGACACCGCTGAGCGGGAGAACGCGGCCGCGTTCTGATGCGCACCGTCTACCGTCACGCCGGGCCGCGCCGCCGCACCTCGTGGTGGCGCGGCCCCTGGCCGCCGGCGATCCTCCTCGCCGTGCTGGTCCCTCTGCTGGTCGTCGAGGTCGTCTGGGTGGTGGGTGGATGACAGCGCCCGACTGGCTGAAGTTCCTCCTCGCCGACACCAGCGCGCTCCAGCTCGTGTTCTGGGCAGTTGCGATCATCGCGCTCCTGACCGCGCTCGTGCGCCTCTGGCCGTTCCTGAAGAACGCGGTGCAGATCGTCGATGCGCTTGTGCAGCTGCCTGCGCTGTCGAAGCGGGTCGCCGCGATCCAGTCGCAGATCGACGGGATCCACCACGAGACCCACACCAATGACGGTTCCTCCATCAAGGACGCCGTCGGCCGCGTCGAGAAGGGCGTCTCCGGCCTCCACGGCCGCATGGACGACGTCGACCGGCAGCTGACCTCTCTTGCCCGCGAGGACGAAGCCCTCTGGCGGGAGATCGAGAACACCAACGATCAGGAGACCTGAATGAACACTCGCCAGGACCTCATCATTGCCACCATCCGAACCGCGATCCCCGCGGCCGTCGGCGCGTTCCTCGCGTGGCTGATCAGTCGCGTCCCGGCTGTCGGCGACATGATCGCTGCGGTCGACGGGGTGCTCGCCGAAGCGGCACCCGGGTTCAATCTCACGGCGGCTGGGTTGCTTGCCGCCGCCTGCATCGGTCTCGTCACCGGCGCCTATTACTGGGCCGTGCGCGAGGCGGGGAAGCGGTGGCCGATCGTCGAACGATTCCTCCTCGGCTCCGTCCGCCAGCCCGTCTCCTACGTTGACGGCCGCGCCGACGGCGTCCAGGTGGTCACGTCCCTCCCGGATCCGGCGACGTCGACCCGAGACGAGTATCAGTCCGCGCTGGAACAGCACGACGACTGACCTGAGGAGGTCTCTTGAGCACCTATCTGATCGGTGGACGTCTCGTCGCGGGCGGCGGGTTGCAGGCGGGACAGATCACGCTCCGCCGCATCCTCACGCTCTCGTCGACGACGGAGTTGGTGCTCAACGACGCGGAGTCGATCGATGCGAACCTGCGTCTCCCGCTCCGTGACCCAGACACCGGGGTCGTGATCGACCTTCCGCAGCAGCTCGTGCCCGGCCGAGACTTCATCGGCATCATGTCCGGCGATCGGCTCCTCGCCGCCGGGCCGCTGTGGGCGGACCCGTTCACGTTCCCGTACACGTCCCGCGTCGTCGCCGGCGGCTTGTGGTCGTACTTCGACCACCGGTTCGTGCTCCCCCCGCTCGGTGAGGGGCAGCTCCCGCGCGACGTCACTTCGATCTGGGCGTCCTGGTCGCTCCGCACGATCGCGAAGCGCCTCGTCCAGCAGGCGTGCTCCCACCCGGGCGCCGATCTTCCGATCGACTACGAGGACGACATCCCCGGAGCGCATGTGCGGGAGTACCCCGGCTCGGACGGTATCTCCGTGGGTGACGCGCTGCGCCGCCTCACCGAAGTTGAGGACGGCCCCGACATTGCCTTCCGCCCCTACATCACCGCGGACCGCCGGTTCGTGCGGTGGGCGCTGGTCACGGGGGACCCGGAACTGTCGCAGGCCGGGGCGGACTGGTACTGGGACGTGTCCGCACCGGGCCCGCACGCGGTCATGCCCGCGCTCGAGCGGGACGGCCGCCAGCTGCACTCCCGCCGATACCTCACCGGCGCGACCGTGAGGAACGAGCTCCGCAACGCGGCGTTCGCCGACGGTGACGACGGGTGGGGCATCGGCGTCACAGCGTCGTCGTGGGAGATCGTCGAGGGCGGTGACCCGTACCACGGCACGAACTACGGCCGGTGGGTGTCCGCCGGCAGCGGCGATGCGTTCTTCGGGTCTCGCACCACCTTGAATGTGGAACCGGACGAGACGATCACCATGTTCGCCGCGTTCCGCGCACAGGTCGACGGGCGCCCGATGCGCACCCGGATTGCGTTCCTCGACGCCGACGGTGACGTGATCGAGTACCGGCACTCCGCATGGGTGAGCGCCCCGGACGCCCCCGACTGGGTCGAGCACTACCAGACCGAAACCGCCCCGGCCGGGACGGTGACGGCGAAGTTCGACTGCATCGGCGACCCGTCCGCCGGCGGCGAAGCGTTCGCGTGCGGTGGCGCCATGGTGATCCGC
>NZTV01000113.1 GCA_002703245.1 Microbacterium sp. | reverse complement strand
GGTTTGTTCCGCGACGTGGACCTGAGGGGGTTCGAACCCCTGACCTCTTCATTGCGAACGAAGCGCGCTACCAACTGCGCCACAGGCCCGTGAACCTCAGCAACACTACCACGGGGAACCGGGGCGCTCCGTCCTCGACGGCGCCGGGGTCAACCTGCAGCGCGACGCGCGAGCAGGTCGCGCACGTGCGCTTCGATCTCGGCGTCGTCGACGAATCCCATGCGCGCGTACACGGGACGCTCTTCGCGTGCGGCCGGTTCGGGGATGGCCACCGGGCGACGACGCTCCTGTTCGGCGCGCATCGCCTCGTCGAGCGCGGCGCGCCGGATGGACGCTCGCGCGTCGGCGACGTCCAGTGCGAGAGACGCCCGGGAACCGGTCGACGCCGTGAGCGGACGAGGGAGATCGCGCGGCGTCCATGTCGGGGTCGGCGACGGCGCCAGCGCCACGTCCTGTACCGCGGCGGGCGCACGGGTGGCCACCGCCGCCGTGGCCGGGCGCGAGGCCGCGCGCAACGAGACCCGCCACATCCGGTGCAGCAGCAGTGCGCACAGGGACGCGACGACTCCGCCGGCCCACAGCAAGAGGGCAGACCCTCCCCCGACCGCCGACCAGGCCCCCGCCGCGGCGACGGCGACCGCGGCCAGTCCGGTGACGGTGAACACGGCACGTGCGCGCCGGCGCGCACGGCGACGTCGGGCTTCCGGAAAGGCGCGCGCGGCGGCGCGCTCCCGGCGCGCCTGCTCGAGTTCGAGGCGATGCTGCTCCAGTGCCGCCTGCTCACGCTCGGCGGCCGCCCGGCGGGCGAGTTTCTGCTGCGCCGCGGCGGTGCGTGCGGTCAACTCGAGACGCACCTCTTTCGGCGTCTCGCTCGTCTCCGCGAGCACGCGCAGCGCCTGGTTCAGGCGAACCGCGTTGCGCTCGGCCGCATCGAACTGCCGCCGGCTGTTCCACGAAGGAAGGAGGTAGACCAGCCACAGCAAGACGGCGACGAGAACGATCACGCCTCCGCCGAGCACCTGTCCACCCATGGCGTCAACGCTATGCGACCGAGGGGGTCGCATGCCGCATCCCCCGGCGTGTCGCCCTCGTCGTTCAGGCGGGCAGTCGATCCGACGGGGGGATCGCCGCAGCGTCGCGCGGCGCACGCCCTTCGATCCAGCGCCGGAGCACCCCGTCGGGAACCTCTTCGGCCACCAGCGCGAAGCAATAGTGGTCGCGCCAGTCCCCGTCGATGTGGATGTACCGGCGCCGCAGCCCCTCGTAGCGGAACGCGAGCTTCTCGACCACACGCAGACTCGCGATGTTCTCGGGACGGATGCAGATCTCCATGCGGTGCAGCCGGAGCTCGTCGAAGCAGACATCCGTCGCCAACGCGACCGCGGTGGGTGTGATCCCGCGCCCCGCGAAGCGCTCACTGACCCAGTAGCCGATCGTCGCCGATGCCAACGACCCCCGTGCGATGCCCCACACGTTCAACTGGCCGGCCACGACACCGTTCTCCTCCATGACGAAGGGGACACCGCCACCCTCGCGATACTGCTGCAGGAGGCGTCGGACCGCCGCGCGCATGTCGAACGACACCGGGCCGTCCGGGTTCGTAGCCTCCCACGGCCGCAACCACGTTCGGTTGGTCAGCAACTCCTGTTGCAGCACACGGGCGTCCCGCTGCCGGATGAGCCGGATCGAGACGGGGCCGTGCGCGCGGGGGGACGCGAGATCCATGCGCTCCCCTCCTGCACCGGCGACGTCACAGCGACGCCGCGAACTCCTTGAACCAGGGGCGCAGGTCGGGACCGAGGTCGTCGCGGTCCGCGGCGAGCTGCACGATGGCCTTGATGTAATCCACCCTATCGCCGGTGTCGTACCGGCGACCACGGAAGACCACACCGTACACGCCGGGACCGTCGGGGTCGGCGGCCATCTCCTGCAGCGCGTCGGTGAGCTGGATCTCGCCGCCCTTGCCCGGGCCGGTCCGCTCGAGGATCTCGAAGACCGACGGCGGCAGGACGTAGCGACCGATGATGGCCAGATTCGAGGGTGCGTCCTCGCGCTTGGGCTTTTCGACGAGGCCCTTCACCTTCACGACGTCGTCGTTCTCGGTCTCCTCGACGGTCGCGACGCCGTACATGTGGATGTGCTCGGGGTCGACCTCCATGAGGGCGATGACGGCCGCACCGGTGCGCTCGTGCTCCTGCATCATCGTCGTCAGCAGCACGTCGCGCTCGTCGATCAGGTCATCGCCGAGCAGGACGGCGAAGGGCGAGTCGCCGACGTGGGCGCGCGAGCGCAGGACCGCGTGACCGAGGCCCTTGGGCTCGCCCTGGCGAACGAAGTGGATGTCGGCGAGCTCGCTGGATTTCTGCACGCGCGCGAGCTTGTCCTCGTCACCCTTCTCCTTGAGCTTCTCCTCGAGCTCGGGGACCGAGTCGAAGTGGTTGGAGAGGTTGTTCTTGTTCCGACCGATGATGATCAGCACATCCTCGATCCCCGCACCGGTGGCCTCCTCCACCACGTACTGGATGGCGGGCTTGTCGACGACGGGGAGCATCTCTTTGGGCATCGCCTTCGTCGCGGGCAGGAATCGGGTTCCGAGTCCTGCTGCGGGGATGACGGCCTTGAAGGACTGTGACGGCATGGCCAGATCCTATCGTCCGCATGTGTCCGGTCTGTGACGGCGACATACAATCGAGCCATGTCCGACACGACCGACGACGCCAAGCGCGCCCTCCGTGCCGAACTGCGCGAGCGCCGTCAGCTCCTCTCGGCGCACGCCGTGGAATCCGCCGGCGAGCAACTGCACGCCCGACTGGACGAGCTGGTGGGGCGCGGCGACATCTCAGCGATCTCCTGCTTCCTGTCCACCCCGTTCGAGCCGGAGACCCGGGCCTTCGTCGAAGGAGCCGTCGCACGGGGCATCCGCGTCCTGCTTCCCGTCACCCGTGCGGACGGACTGCTCGACTGGGCGGTGGCGACCGAGGACGGTGACATCGCGGAAGGACTGTTCGGCCTGCCCGAGCCGGTCGGGGAACTGCTCGGCCCGATCGCGGTCAACGACGTCGACCTCATGATCGTGCCCGCCGCGGCCGTCGACCGCACCGGGATGCGGCTGGGCTGGGGCCGAGGGTACTTCGACAAGACCATCGGTTCGATGGAGGGTTGCCCGCCCGTGTACGCCGTCGTGTACGACACCGAGGTCCTCGAGGAAGTCCCCTCCGAACTCCACGACCAGCCGGTCACCGGCGCGGTCACCCCCACCCGCATCCTCGAGTTCGCCCCTCCGGCGGCCTGAGCCGAATCCGAAAGTCGCCCATGCCCACCTACGCCTACGCCTGCAAGCAGTGCGGACACCGCTTCGACGCCGTCCAGTCCTTCTCCGACCCCACCCTCACCGTCTGCCCCGAGTGCGGCGGGGCGCTGCGCAAGGAGTACGGGTCGATCGGCGTCACCTTCAACGGGTCGGGGTTCTACCGGACCGACTCCCGGTCGGGCCCGTCCTCGGTCCCGGCGACACCCTCCGGCGATAAGAGCGGGTCGTCGTCGACATCATCGGCATCCGACAGCCCCTCCACTCCGGCCGCCTCCGGCGCGTGAGTGGCCGAACCTCAACAGAAGGAGACACCGTGATCAAGGGTTTCAAGGAGTTCATCCTCCGCGGCAACGTCATCGACCTCGCGGTCGCCGTCGTCATCGGCGCCGCATTCACCGCGATCGTGACCGTCCTCGTCGAGTCGCTCATCAACCCGCTCATCAGCCTGTTCTTCCAGGCCGACAGTCTGCAGGAGGCGCTGCAGCTGACGGTCCCCTCCCTCATGGGCGGCGAGGCGACGTTCGCGTTCGGGGCGATCATCGCCGCGGTGATCAACTTCCTCGCCGTCGCCCTGGTGGTGTACTTCGTGTTCGTCCATCCGATGAACCGCCTCAAGGAGCGTCAGGCCGCGCGCCTGGCCTCCGATGAGCCCGACGACGAGCCGCTGCCGACCGAGACCGAGTTGCTCGTGGAGATCCGTGACCTGCTGAAGAAGCAGGGAGAATCCCCGAAGGTGTGACCCGCGCGCCTCAGTAGTGGGGCGGCACCTCGCGTCGCATCCGCTCGTCGTTGGGCCCCGACGCGGAGGCGACGACGTCGGATTCCGCGTCGTCGTCGGCGACGGCAGGCTCGGCCGTCGTGCCCGGCGCCGCGGTCAGCCTTGCACGCCGGGAACCGCGGACCTTCTCGACGCGTTGACGGTCACTCGATGACATCGATCGGCTGGGTGTCGGCATCGGCGCGGGGCGCCTCGGCGGACACACCCAACAACCCGGCGATGCGTTCGGCGACCGAGGCGGGGTCGCTGTAGAGGTCGAAAGAGTGCACCCTCACGTAGTGCCACCCGAGACGACGCAGGATCTGCGGTCGCAGGCGCAGCGCCTCGCGCAACGAGTCGGCGATCGTCTCGGGATCGCTTTCGACGACGACCGCCTTGCCGTCGTGCTGGGCGACCAGCGGGAGCAGCCCCCGGTAGTCGACGTCGACGGCGACTCCGAGCCGGCGCAGTTCGCGGGCGAGCGAACGGGTCAGCGGGTCGGCGAGATCCTCCAGCCGCGCATCGCGCTGTCGTGACGCCAGCCCGCCGAGGATGCCCATCAGTGTGGCCGCGCCGTGTTCGAGGCGGCCATCGTCGAACGAGGACGGGCGGATGGAGGAGACGATGACCATCGACCGGCGTGCACGCGTCATCCCGACCGTGAGGAGCCGGTCTCCGTCCGGGGTCGACAAGTCTCCGAAGTCGCTCAGGACGCGGCCATGACGGGTCAATCCGAAACCGAGGGAGAAGATGACGCGGTCGCGGCTCTCTGCCACGGACTCCTCGAGGGTGAGCACGGCGAACGGTTCGGCCGTGTCGCGGGAGACGAAGTCGGCCACATCGGAACGCCCCGCGAACGCGGCCTCCACGGCGGCGCGCACGCGCGCGGCGTGCTTCGCGCTGGCCGTGACGACCATCAACGACTCCTGCCCGCGGTTGACCGCGTGCTCGACGACGAGGGTGACCACGCGCGCGACCTCGGCGTCGGGGCTCTCCACCGCGCCGGTGACCGGGTCGGGCACGCCGGTGCCGCCTTCGACGTAGTCCACCCCGAGGCTCCCGCGTCCGAGGTAGGAGCCGGCCCAGGGAAGCGAAGACAGCTCGCCTCCGTAGAACGCGTCGTTGACGAGTTCGGCGAGGTCCTCGCCCCCGGCGCGATAGCTACGGGTGAGGGTGGCGATCGGAACGAGCTCGGCGAAGCGCTCGAAGACGCTCACGCTGTCGAACGGCTCGGCGTCCTCGGCCTCGGCCTCCAGCTGTTCCTCCTCCGACATCGCGCCGGCCGCGACGCGGAAGGGCGTCGGCTTCTGCGTCACCGGGTCGCCGAAAACGACCACCTGTCGCGCCCGGCGCAGGGCCGGAACCGCCTCGGCCAACGCGAGCGACGCGGCGTCGGCGACGACGACGACATCGAAGTCGCAGGTCTCCGGGATCGCCGGGACGTCGTACGGCGAAGCGAGCCACACCGGCGCGAGGGTGCGCATGAGCGACGGTGCGGCCTCGAGCACCTGGGATGCACCGACGGAGTCCCTCAGCGCGCACTTGAGCGCATCGGCCTCCTCGGCGTGATCGACCAGGCCGATGCGCCACTGCGTGGCCAACTGTGCGGCCAGAAGCGGACCGGAGGCGGCGGCGTGGGCTTCGTCGACGAGCCGGAAGTCACGTTCGAGTCGATCCACCACCGCGGTGTTCGCCCCCAGCAACGCCCGGTCCGAGCGCAGCACATGCTCGAGCGCGGACTGCCACCACGCGAACTCCAGTTCGGCCCCGACGTTCTCCTCCGGGACGTGCCGGACCGACAGCTCGGACAGGAGGGGCTCCAGTCCGAGCTCCGCCAGCTCCGTGCGCAGCGTCGCCCGCTCGACCAGATTGTCGAAATAGGACGACTCGGCCGCGAGGGACGCGAGCGTGCGTACCAGCGCCGCGACCGGCAGGGACGCCAGCGCCTGCGAGCCGGCGCGTCCGAGCACCGTGTCGAGCTCGGCGAGTTCGGCGTCGACGCGTTGCCATGCCGAGACCACGTCAGCCAGGCCGAGGGGGACCTCCGGCGTGATGCCGGCGTCAACGAAACGCTGCCACTGCGTGCGTTGCTGCTGGATCCGCACGAGCGCCTCGTACATGTCGGGGACGTGTACTCCGGGCCGGATGTACTCCTTAGACAGACGCTTCAGGCGACGACGGTTCGCACCGCTCATCGTGGGCGCATCGCGGCGGGGGGCATGCGCCTGGATCAACTCGGCGAGCGGGCGCTCGAACACGGTCGGGCTGAAGCGGTCGAGCGAGTCGCGGATGCCCTGCAGCACCGCGAGGTACTCGCCGAGATCGGCGACGGTGCGGAAGGGGCGCATGCGCGTCTGGGCGATCAGTTCGTAACCGCGTTCGAGCAGTGCGGGCACATCCGTCCGGTGGAGGCGTCCGGCCAGAGCATGGGCGGCGCGCGCGTCGTCCGTGGTCGCGAAGGACACGCCGTACCACGGCGAGTCGTCAGGTCCGAAGCGGAACTCCCCCAGGCGGGCCGCGGCGGCCAGCTTCGCGGCCGCGGCGTCACGCGACGGCGCGAGGCGCAGCAGCGTCCCGACCGGGAGCCGGGCGCTGGTCGAGGGCGGCACCTCCTGCGCCGCGAGACGCGACAGCGCGCGGAGAATGTCCAGGACGGAGACCTTCAGCGCGTCGTCGGTGCGGGTCAGCGCGGTCCGGTAGTCGCGCAGGACACCTCGAAGACGCACCAGGGCATCGTCGATGTCGGCGATCTTGGGGGGCTGGGCCTTCTCGTTCCGACCGATCGCGCGGATCAGATCGCGACGCAACGAACGCGGCGCCACGGCGAGGCCGGGCAGCCCGATCCCCGCCAGCCGGTGCCGGATGCCGTCCAGAGTAGAACGCCGCGCACTCACGACGAGCACACGCTTGCCGTCGCGCACGAGTGCGCCCACGGCGTTGATGACCGTCTGCGTGCCACCTGTGCCGGGCAGGGTGTGCACCGCCAGCGACTGGCCGGCCAGGATGCGGGCGAGGACGCCCTCCTGTTCGGCGTCGGCATCGAGCAGCAGCGTGTCGGCGGCGGGCGGTCGCTCGTCGGGGTGAGGTGATGCCGGGATATCGCGCCGCGCCGTGAGCGTCTCACGGTCGGCGAGGTGCCCGGCGAGTGCATTCAACACCGGGTGGTCCAGGTCACGGCTGTCCCTCGCCATCGTCTCGCCGACGTCGGCGAAACTCGACACGATCAACCGCGGCTGCACACGGAACTGGTCGAACCCGGCGGTGAGCGCGCGCAGGTGATCGATGACCGGCTGCGGCTTGAACACCCCCTGGTCGTAGGCCAGCGCCGCGAGCGCGTCGCCGTCGAGGTCGATCCCGAAGTGGGTGCGCAACGCACGGACCAGCTCCGGGTTGACCGAGAACGAACCGTGCAGTTTCAACTCGAAGTCGCTGTGGTGGCGGCGAATCGCGAGGGGCCGCAGCAGGACCGGCGCGGAGCACTCCAGACCTCCGAGTCGCCAGGTCGCCAGTCCCACCGCGAGGTGGACCGCTTCCAGACCTCGCGCGGTGCGGAGCTCGACGTTCTTGGCGGTGATCTGTTCCGCGGCCATCCGCGCGGTCCTCAGCGCGACCTCATCCCGGAACAAGCCCGACAGCAGGGTCGATCGGCCCGTGATGAACTGGGGCAGACTTCCGGGATGCGCCTTGGTGATCTCGATGCCGGCGTCGACACCCTCGTCGAAGTGCAGCAGGGTCGAACGACCCCCGAGACGTGCAGCCTGGCGGCGAAGCCGGTCCCGTTCGGGCTCGGCGACATGGGTCACCCGCACGCCCGGCTCCGAGAGATCGAGGTCGCCGGGGGTCACGGTCGCCGCCGGTCCGGCCACCTGCTCACCGACCGCGAC
>NZTV01000112.1 GCA_002703245.1 Microbacterium sp. | reverse complement strand
CACGGCGTCGGCCTGTCGATCGGCGGCGAGGGCGCCCTCGACCGGGCGCATCTGGCGCGGCTGAAGGCCCTGATCGACCGCTATCGCCCGGCGACCACCGAGGCGGCCGAGCGCATGCGCGCGGAGGACGGCACCGGAACAGCCACGCGCATCCTCGAGCGGATCAGCGACGCACGACGCTGACGCACGACGATCCGCGAATGTGGTCAGGCGGTACGCGCCGCGCGGCGTGCGGCCAGTTCATCCATCTGGTCGGGCCGCTGCGGATCGAACTCGACCAACGTCGACTCGACCTCGCGGAGCACCTTGCCGACGGCGATGCCGAACACGCCCTGGCCGCGGCTCACGAGGTCGATGACCTCGTCACTGGAGGTGCACAGGTAGACGGAGGCACCGTCGCTCATCAGCGTCGTGCCGGTGAGGTCGCGGATCCCCGCCGCGCGCAGCTGCTCGACGGCGGTGCGGATCTGCTGGAGGGAGATCCCCGTGTCCAGGAGTCTCTTCACGAGCTTGAGGACGAGGATGTCGCGGAATCCGTAGAGCCGCTGCGAGCCGGAGCCGCTCGCGCCACGCACGGTGGGCTCGACGAGTTCGGTACGAGCCCAGTAGTCCAGCTGACGGTAGGTGATGCCGGCCGCTCGGGCGGCGACGGCACCGCGGTAGCCGGTCTCGTCGTCCATCTCAGGCAGACCGTCCGTGAAGAGGAGGTCGGATACGAAAGCGGGTTCGTCACTCGCTTCGAATGCGCCCATGCGCGTCTCCTCCCGATCGGTTATCCCCAACGCTAGAACAGCGGAGGGCACCGGGCAACGACATCGGGGTGTCAAGGCTCGGCGTGTCGCGTCAGGTGAGCAGCCGGTCCAGGGCCGCGCGGAGGTAGACCGCACGCATTTCGTCCAGTCTGCGGGCCAGTTCCGGGGCGATCTCCCCGGCACGGCCGCGTGATGCCGCGTCGGTGCGGCGCAACAGGGGCGTCAATGCGGACTCGATGAGGGCGGCGTCCCGCTCGGCCCCCTGCCGCAGTGCGCGCACGTGCCGAGGCTCGATCCCATGACGGTTCAAGGCCACGAGCGACCGCAACAGCGTCACCGTCTCCTCGGTGTAGGTCTCCGCCCCCTGGATGACCCCGGTGCCGATGGCGTCGTTGAGCAGCTGCGCCGGACACCCGGCCGCGCTGAGCAGTTCCTCGCGGCGGTAGCGGCGCGGTGCGGGGACGATCGCCGCCGCCCCGACCGACGTCGGCGGGGCCGGCCCCCGTCCGGCATCGAGCTCGACGAGGTAGTCGCGGATCACGCTCAACGGCAGGTAGTGGTCTCGCTGGAGGGTGAGGGCCAGGCGGAGGCGCTCGACGTCGTCGTGGGAGAACTTGCGGTACCCCGACTCGGTGCGCACGGGGGTGACGATCCCCTGCACCTCCAGGAAGCGCAGCTTGCTCGAGGTCAGATTGGGGAACTCCGGCGCGAGGCGGGCCAACACCTGCCCGATGCTCAGACGGCCCGCGGACGGCGTGCGTTCGCGGGCTGATGCGGGAGCCATCAGCCTTCCGTGGCGGGAAGGTCGGAGGGCGACACGAAGAAGTTGAGCCGGAACTTCCCGACCCGCACCTCCGCGCCGTTCTCCAGTCGCGCACGGTCGGCGCGTTCGCCGTTGACGTACGTGCCGTTCAGGGAGCGCTGATCGACGAGTTCGAAGGCCGTGCCGGATCGCGTGATCTCGGCGTGACGGCGGGAGACGGTGACGTCGTCGAAGAAGATGTCGGCCTCGGGGTGACGCCCCACCGTCGTGACGTCGGAGTCGAGCAGGTAGCGGGCTCCGGCTGTGGGGCCCGACCGCACGAGCAGCAGCGCGGCCCCGGAGGGGAGCGCTTCGATGGCTTCGAGCTCGGTCTCACTCAGCTCGCTGCCGAACGGGACGTACGACAGATCGGAGTCGTGCCCGAAGGTCTGCGTGGTGTCGCTCTGGGCGGCCCGGTCGGCGTCACCGGGGCGTCCGGCCCGGTGAATGTCGTCCGGTTCCGGGCGGCGGTATTCCTCCACGGTGGTCCTTCCTCTCCGATGCCCAAGCCTATCCGATCGGCGCCCTCGCGAAACCGCTCTCGGTGCGCGAAGGGGGTACTCGAAACTACTCAGAAACCCCCACCCGTGTCGAGTCCGGGACAGCCCGGTAGGCTCGGCGGCGTGACGCACGCGATTACCCTTCGATTCCGCTGTCTCCTCGTCGCCCTCACCGCCGTCCTGCTGACGATCGGCTCCCTCGCGGCCGCGGCCCCGGCGCACGCGCACGATGAGCTCGTCTCCACCGATCCCGAGGCGGACTCGACCGTGGAGGTGCTGCCCGAGGAACTCGTGCTGACCTTCAGCGGCATCCTCTCCACCGAGGAGGGGGCGACGGAGATCGCCGTCACCGACTCCGCCGGCGACTCGGTCGCCGACGGCGACCCCGAGGTCGTCGAGACGACGGTCACGCAGCCGCTCGCCGGTGATTCGACCGGCGCGATCACCGTGCAGTGGAAGGTCGTCTCCTCCGACGGCCACCCCATCTCGGGCGAGTTCTCCTTCGACGTGGCGACCCCGACCCCGACGCCGACCCCGACGGCCTCGAGCGCGGAACCCGACCCGACGCCGACCGAGACGGTCGCCCCCAGCCCCACGGCGACGCCCGAGCCGTCCTCCGAGGTCTCCTCCGCCGTCCCGTGGGTCATCGGGGGGATCGTCGCCCTGGCGGTCATCGCCGCGGTCGTGTACCTCGTCGCCTCGCGCCGCCGCACTCCCCCGACCGACCCCGGCGCGCACGCGACGGGACCGGATTCCGCGGGCCCCTCCGAGCGATAGGCTTACAGCCATGCCTCACTACGACGTCGTCATCCTCGGCGCGGGTCCCGGCGGGTACGTCGCGGCCGTGCGCGCTTCCCAGCTCGGCAAGTCCGTCGCGATCATCGAAGAGAAGTACTGGGGCGGTGTGTGCCTGAACGTCGGGTGCATCCCGTCGAAGGCGCTGCTGCGCAACGCCGACCTCGCCCACACCTTCACCCACAAGGCCGACCTCTTCGGCATCTCCGGTGAGGTGTCCTTCGACTTCGGCACGGCGTGGGATCGCAGTCGCAAGGTGGCCGAGACGCACGTCAAGGGCATCCATTACCTGATGAAGAAGAACTCCGTGACCGAGTACGACGGTCGCGGCACCTTCGTCGACGCGAACACCATCGACGTGGCCACCTCGGCCGGGTCGACCGAGCGGCTGACCTTCGACAACGCGATCATCGCCACCGGGTCGACCGTGCGCCTGCTGCCGGGTGTCCAGCTCAGCGAGAACGTCGTCACCTACGAGGAGCAGATCCTCGCCCGCGACCTTCCCGACTCGATCGCCATCGTCGGCGCCGGCGCCATCGGCATGGAGTTCGCCTACGTGCTGACCAACTACGGCGTGAAGGTCACCATCATCGAGTTCCTCGACCGCGCACTGCCGAACGAGGACGTCGAGGTCTCCAAGGAGATCGCACGACAGTACAAGAAGCTCGGCGTCGAGATCCTCACCTCCACCAAGGTCGAGTCCATCACCGACCACGGCGACAAGGTCACCGTGGCCTACACCGGCAAAGACGGCGCCCAGGGCTCCGTCGAGGCCGGCAAGGTGCTCATGTCGATCGGCTTCGCCCCCAACGTCGAGGGCTTCGGTCTCGACAAGACCGGGGTCACGCTCACCGAGCGTGGTGCCATCGAGATCGACGACTACATGCACACGAGCGTCCCGCACATCTACGCGATCGGCGACGTCACCGCCAAGCTGCAGCTCGCCCACGTCGCCGAGGCTCAGGGCGTCGTGGCCGCCGAGACCATCGCCGGCGCCGAAACCATGGCGCTGGGCGACTACCGCATGATGCCGCGCGCGACGTTCTGTTCGCCCCAGGTGGCCAGCTTCGGCCTGACCGAGCAGCAGGCACGTGACGAGGGCTACGACGTGAAGGTCGCCAAGTTCCCGTTCAGCGCCAACGGCAAGGCGAACGGCCTCGGCGAGGCGGTCGGCTTCGTGAAGATCGTCGCCGACGGCGAGCACCTCGAACTGCTCGGCGCCCACATGATCGGCCCGGACGTGTCGGAGCTTCTGCCCGAGTTGACCCTCGCGCAGAAGTGGGACCTCACGGCTCTGGAGGCGGCACGCAACGTGCACACGCATCCGACCCTGTCGGAGGCCGTGCAGGAGGCCTTCCACGGCATCGCCGGTCACATGATCAACATCTGACCCACCGATCGACGGAAAAGGAGCGGGCCGCCCGGCGGCGCCCGCTCCTTTTCCGTCGTCAACCGGCAGGTCGACACGCGCGTGTCATACGCCGAGGGCGCGTGCCAGCTTCGAATCCGAGGTCGCCTCGATCGCTCCCGCTGCGCGGGCGATGCGCGCGATCTCTGCGAAAAGCGCCTCGTGGTCGTCCGGAGCGGCGGGACCGAGTTCGACCTCCCACTCCCGCCAGTCGCGCTCCACCCCCGCGCGTTCGTCACGCGTACGGACGTGGTCGTCGACGAACTCGGCGACCACGGCGCCGGCCGCGTCGAGCATCTTGTATGCGACGCGGTCGTTCCGGATGCGCGCCAGCGGCGTCAGTTCGGCCTCGGTGACGTGGGCGAGGGCAGCACGCACGACCTCGGACGGACCGTCCACGGGTCCGTCGCCGAGCGGCCAGCCGAGTTCCTCGCGACCGGCACCCCGGCGAGGCCCCTTGATGTGCCACCCCGCGTCATGTCCCCCGGTCCGGCGGCGCAACGCGTACCCCGCGCGTCCGAGTTCGACCTCGGCCGTGTCGAAGTACACGGCATCGAGCTCGCGATGCTCCCCCGACGTGACGGAGGCGACACCCGAAACGGTCGACCAGTCGGGAACGACGACATCCGCCTCGACGTCGAATTTCACCTCGACCTCGAGCGTGCGCTGAGGCTCCGTCACGGATCAGCGCCGGTCGCGGGGCGTGTCGCTGTAGGGGTCGATGTCATCCTCTGACTCGACGAACCAGAACTCGCCTTCAGTGGGTCCGTCGTCGTCTCCGGTGTTGATGAGCTCTCCCCGACGCTCGTAGACCACCTGGGTCTCGCTGTAGGGGACGATCAGCTGCTCCTGCTCGACGTCGTCGACAGGGATCACCTGCCCGTCGAGCGGGCCTCCGTGTAGTCGTGCGATAGCCATATCCTGAGCCTAGTCCTCGGTCCCCGCGGCGGGTCCACCTTGCGATCACCTCGGGGATGTGGTCTGTTTCCCCGTCTGGCCTAGACTCCCCGGCGTGAAGGCCATCCGCACGTTCACCGTCCGCCCCGTCCTCGCCGACTCGCTCGCCGCACTCGACCGCCTCGCCTCAAATTGGCGATGGTCTTGGAGCCGGTCCACCCACGCACTGTTCTGCAGCATGGACCCCGAGCTGTGGGAGGTGGTCGGACAGAATCCCGCCCGTATGCTCGGCGCTCTGGGCCAGTCCCGCCTCGATGCGCTCGCGGACGATCCCACGTTCGTCGAGCGCGTCGGCGAAGAGGATGGACGCCTCCAGGCGTATCTGGCCGGTGACCGGTGGTACCAGCACCTCGACGGGGCCAAACCACGGGCCATCGCCTACTTCTCCCCCGAGTTCGGCGTCGACGGATCTCTGCCGCAGTACTCCGGGGGCCTGGGGATCCTCGCCGGCGACCATCTGAAAAGCGCCTCGGATCTCGGCGTCCCCCTCATCGGTGTCGGCCTCTTCTACCGCGCCGGGTACTTCCGTCAGGCGATAGGCGATGACGGCTGGCAGCGGGAGGACTACCCGTCCCTGGATCCCTACGGTCTCGGCTTGACCCTGCTGCGCGGATCCGACGGCGCCCCGGTGGAGATCGCGCTCGACCTCTTCGGGGGCAGGCGCCTGTCGGCGCGCGTGTGGGTGGCGCAGATCGGCCGCATCCCCCTCCTGCTGCTGGACTCGGAGACGCCGAGCAACTCGGAGGAGCTGCGCCGCGTGACCGACCGACTGTACGGCGGCGGGGGTGAGCATCGGCTCCTCCAGGAACTCCTCCTCGGTGTCGGCGGCGTACGCGCCGTCCGAGCGTGGTCGACGCTGACGGGCACCGACGCTCCGGACGTGTTCCACACGAACGAGGGCCATGCGGGCTTCCAGGGCCTCGAGCGCATGTCGGAGCTGATCACCCGGGACCGCCTCGACTTCGACTCGGCCCTGGCTCAGGTCCGAGCCTCGACCGTCTTCACGACCCACACCCCCGTTCCCGCGGGGATCGACCGTTTTCCGCGTTCGCTGATCGAAGCGACGTTGGTCGGCGGGCTGTTCGCCGGGCTCGACCCGGTACGCGCGCTTGAGCTGGGGCTCGAGGCGTATCCGGGCGGAGACCCGAACACCTTCAATATGGCGGTGCTCGGCCTGCACCTCGGACAGCACGCCAACGGCGTGTCCAAGCTGCACGGTCGCGTGAGCCGCGAGATGTTCGGTCACCTCTGGCCGAGCGTCGACGCGGACGAGGTTCCTATCACCTCGATCACCAACGGCGTCCACGCGCCGACCTGGGTCCATCCGGAGTTGAAGGAGCTCAGCGAACGTGCGTTCGGCGACGCGCTGACCACGAACCACGACTGGCGCGACCGGGAACGCGTCGACGACGCGGCGATCTGGCAGACCCGTCGCCGCATGAAGGCCGGGCTCGTGGCGGAGGCCCGCCGGCGACTGGCCGCCGCGGAGGAATCAGCCGTCGCGGCACCGTGGATCGACGATGCGCTCGACCCGGACATCCTGACGATCGGCTTCGCCCGCCGGGTGCCCACCTACAAGCGCCTCACGCTCATGCTGCGCGACCCGGAGCGTCTCACGCGGATCCTGACCGATCCGCAGCGTCCGGTACAGATCGTCGTGGCCGGCAAGTCCCACCCGGCGGACGATTCGGGCAAGGTGCTCATCCAGCAGCTCGTGAGGTTCAGTCAGGATCCCCGTGTGCGGGGACGCATCGTCTTCCTCCCCGACTACGACATCGGGCTCGCCAAACACCTGTACCCCGGGTGTGACGTGTGGCTGAACAACCCCCTGCGCCCCTTGGAGGCGTGCGGGACGAGCGGCATGAAGGCCGCGCTGAACGGCGCCTTGAACCTGTCGATCCTCGACGGCTGGTGGGATGAGTGGTTCGACGGTCGGAACGGGTGGGCGATCCCCTCCGCCGACACCGCCGCGAACGACGACGAACGGGACGACGCGGAAGCCGCCGCCTTGTACGACCTCATCGAGAACCGACTCGTGCCCGCCTACTACGACCGCGCCGGCGACACCCCCACGGGGTGGCTCGAGATGGTGCGACACACGATGACCGATCTCGGCGCGAAGGCCACCAGTGACCGCATGGTGCGCGACTACGTCACCGAGCTCTACATGCCGGCGGCACGACACGACGCCGAGCTCGCGCGCGACGATCACGCCCCCGCGAGAGACTTGGCCGCCTTCATCGCCCGTGTTCGCCACGCGTGGACGGACGTGCGGGTGGACAGCGTCGACGTCGACGGTGCGACGCAGCACGCGAAGACCGGCGAGACCCTCACCGTCACCGCGCGGGTGCGGCTCGGCGACCTCACCCCCGAGGACGTGACCGCGGAGCTGATCCACGGCCACACGGACAGCGACGGCCGCCTCGACCGCACGCGCCACGTGAACGAGCTCGCCCCGCAGGCCGTCTCACCCGACGGCCTGGTGACCTTCGTGGGTTCTCTGCGGCTCACGCAGACCGGTTCGTTCGGCTACACCGTGCGCATCGTTCCTCGGCATGCCCAGCTCATCTCCCCGGTCGAGCTCGGTCTGGTCGCGCTACCGGGCTGATCGGGCACGGGGGCACCGAGTCGTCGCCCCTCGTGCCGGGTTATCGTGAGGTGTGCAGCCGTTCGTCCTCCTCGCCACGCGGGCCGAAGATGTGCCGGCCGACGAGGAGTACCGTCTATTCCTCGAGGGCACCGGACTCGCCGAACGCGACCTCATCCGGATCCGCCTCGAAGCGGGCCCCCTGCCGCCGCTCGATCTCGACGAGCTGTCGGGGATCTTCGTCGGCGGCGGGCCGTTCAACGCCTCCGACCCGCTCGAACAGAAGTCCGCCGTGCAGAGACGCGTCGAGGCGGAGTTCGCGGCGCTGCTCGACGAGGTGGTCACGCGTGATCTTCCGTTCTTGGGTGCCTGCTACGGCATCGGAACACTCGGTGCGCACCTGCGCGCGACCATCGACCGCACCTATGGAGAGCCGATCGGGGTCGCCGACGTGACGGTGACGGAAGCCGGAGAGGCCGATCCTCTCTTGGCGGGCCTTCCCCGCGACTTCGGCGCGTTCGTCGGGCACAAGGAAGCGATCCGCAGCCTGCCCGAGACCGCGACCGTGCTGGTGTCGTCACCGGGGTGTCCGGTGCAGATGTTCCGCGTGGGGGAGAACGTGTACGCGACGCAGTTTCACCCCGAGCTGGATCTCGCGGGGATCATCGTGCGGATCCACGCCTATGCCGACTACGGCTACTTCGCGGCGCACGAGCTGGAGGCGACCCTGGCGGCGGTGAGGCGGGCACCGGTCGAGCATCCGCAGCGCATCCTCCGCACGTTCGTCGACCGCTACGCGCGCTGAGCGTCGCCACCGGCGACGACCCGCTCCACCTCGACACGATCCGTCACCTCCGGCAGATCCAGCCCCAGGTCGACGAAGACGATCCGCCCGGCGAGGCCCTCTCCCCCGCCGAGTCCGCGTTTGGCCGCGCCGAACGTGACGGTGACCGCCGCGGGGAGGACGGCGTCGTCGGCGCTTCCCTCGTCGGGATGCAGGCCGCTGGGCAGATCGACCGCCACCACCGGGGGAAGGTCGGCACCGCGCATTGCCAGCACGGTCTCCCGGGCCGCACCTCGGAGCGGCTCGCGGGCGCCGATCCCGACGATCCCGTCGACGACGAGGTCGTACCCGGTGGCGTCGAGCCCGTCGGCTTCGATCCGACGCACGCCGGCGGACATCGCCGCCGCCAGCGCGGCAACGTGGGCATCTCCCGAGGTCAGGAGGGCGTCGACGTCCATACCTGCCTCGGCCAGCCACTCTGCGGCGTACAACGCGTCACCACCGTTGTCTCCGCGTCCGGCGAGGACGAGCACACGTGGGTGCGCGCAGTCGGCGAGCTCCGCGACGATCACGCGTGCCAGCGCAGCCGCCGCGCGTCGCATCAGGGGCTCGCCCGCGTCGAGCAACGGTTTCTCCGCGGCACGTACCTGGTCTGCGGTGTAGGCGGACACGGTCGTGGTCATTCGGTCTTCTCCCGTTCCTCCCGCTCGGCTTCGCGGGCTTCGGCAAGGTCGTCGACGGCGGTCCGCACGGCGCGTTCGGCGCGCTGGACGCGCCGCTGGGCGAAGGTGGAGGCGCCGTACTTGGCCCGTACCCGGTCACGGTCTTCTTCGACGCCGGTGACGATGTACGCGCTCGCGATGAGGATCACCTGCGCTGAGAGGTTGATCCACAGCAGGAGCGCGATGAGGGACGCGAAGGAGGCCAGCAACGGATTGGTCGAGGCTCCCCCGACGAACAGGCCGGAGAGCTGTTGGAGCACGGTGAGGCCCACGGCTCCGAGGAGCGCTCCGCTCCACAGCGATCGCGCAGATGCCCGCACACCGGACAGCAGCCGGAAAGATCCGGCGATCAGGGCGGCATCGAGGGCGAACACGGCGGCGATGGTGACGGTGCGCGTGAGGATGATCTCGACCGGCCCTTCGTCGGGTCGGCCGAGCCAATCGGTGACCAGCCCGACCCCCGCTGTGCCGAGGATGGTCACTGCGGCGGAAGCGGCGAGTCCGAGGCCGATCCCGATCGCCAACGCGAGGTTGCGCAGGAGAACCCACACGATCATGAGGTCGTTGGGCGACTCGTCGGCGATCGTCCGCATCGCGAGTCGGAGGGAGCCGATCGCGCCGATTGCGGCTCCGACGAGTCCGATCGTCGCGATCGCCCCGGTGATGCTCAGTCCCGTCGGGGCACTGATGGCCTCGGCGTCGATGAGTCCGCTGCCGTTCGTGCCGATCAGGCCGGGGATAGCGCGGTTGACCGCATTGACGAGCGCCTGGTAGGCCTCGGGGTTGCCCGACAGCCACAGGGCGGCGAAGGAGAACCCGAGGAGGACACCGGCGAACACGCTGAACAACGTGCGGTAGGTGACGCTGTCACTGAGCTGGGGACCGCGACGCTCTGTGTACAGAAGCAGCGCGCGCACGATCTTGAGAGTGAGCAACCATCGGATGGCGCGCGCGACGAAGTCCTTCATACCGCCAGGTTATCGAGCGTGCGCACCGGCCCATTCGGCCTTGACGATCCGCCCGCTCACCCGGTACCCCCGGGGGCGACCGCCAGCAGGATCGCGGCCCACGTCCCGCCGAGCAGCCAGGGCCCGAACGCGATGCGCGCGGCTCCGCCGCGTCGGCGTGCGAGCATCAGCAGGAGCGCGAAGACGCCGGCACCGGCGAAGGCGAGGGCGACACCGAGCAGGACGGTCTCCCACCCGAGCCATCCGAGATGGATGCCGATGAGCCCGGCGAGCTTCACGTCTCCCCCGCCGATCGCGCGCGGATCGACAATCCGCACCAGGAGGAGCGCGCCGAACAGCGCCGCACCGGCGGCAAGTGCCCGGAGGGCCTCCGCGCCGTCTCTACCGGCGACCGCGCTGACGCCGAGGGTCACCGTGGCGAGGGCGTAGCCGGCGGCGACGATGCGGTTGGGAAGCCGGTGGCTTCGTGCATCGATCACCGCGAGCACGACGCTGATGCCTGCGAAGGCGAGGTAGGCGACGACCGACGCACCACGCGCGAGTGCGATCGCGGGCTCGGTGTCCATGGCGATGAGCCTAGGTCTGCGCGCGGTCGCCCGGGGAGCGGACCGGTCCGATCTGTGGAGAACCGTCCGTCCGCCCCAGGGCGCGGATCACCACTGCGGGTGGATGCTCTCCCGGAGACGGCGGTCGTAGATCTCGCGCACGGACACATCGAACTGCTCGAGGTCGAATCCGCCATCGATCAGCTCGGCGGCGTCGGCATTGCGCGAGGCCTGCGTGACGCTGCGGGCACCGGGGATCACCGTGGTCACGCCGGGTCGCGTGGCGACCCAGGCCAGGGACGCGGCCGCGAGCGGCACAGATTTGGGGAGGGTGGCGGCGAGTTCACGCGCGGCCTGCACGCCGACGCCGAAGTCGACGCCCGAGAAGGTCTCCCCTTTGTCGAAGGCCTCACCGTGGCGGTTGTAGGTGCGGTGGTCGTTCTCGGCGAAGGTCGTGTCGGCGGTGTACTTCCCCGACAGGAGTCCCGATGCCAGCGGCACGCGTGCGAACACAGCGACCCCCGCGCGTTCTGCAGCGGGGAGGACTTGGTCGAGGGGCTTGAGCCGGAATGGGTTGATGATGATCTGAATGTTGCTCACGCGCGGACGGGCGATGACGGCGAGGGCCTGTTCACACGTCTCGACGGAGACNCCGTAGGCGGCGATNCGCCCTTCNGTGACGAGGTCGTCGAGGGCCTGGAANGTCGTNTCNGCCTCGATGACCGCGGTGGGTGGGCAGTGCAGCTGCACGAGGTCGAGGGTNTCGGTGCGCAGGTTCTGCCGCGACCTGTCGGTCCAGGCNCGGAAGTTCTCGGGTGTGTAGTTCTCGGGCTCCTGCGCNACACGTCGTCCCATCTTCGTCGCGACCGTGACGCTGCGCTCGGGTCGCTCGGAGAGGAATCTTCCGATCAGGCTCTCGCTTCGGCCGTCGCCGTACACATCGGCGGTGTCGAAGAGGTTCACCCCGCGGTCGACGGATGCGGCCAGCACCGCAAGGGCGTCGTCTTCGGTGACGTCGCCCCAATCGGCGCCGAGCTGCCAGGTGCCCAGTCCGAGGGCGGATACATGACGGCCGGTTCGGCCGAGGCGTCGCTGCTCCATGAGGTGAATTCTACGGACCCGAAGCCGCGGGGAGGAGGACGTGACAACACCTCCCGCTCGTACACCGCCCGGGTCCCGGGGTCGAGGAGATCGGCGCCGGCATCGACGATCACCTGCACGTGCCGCCGGGTCTCGCGCGCATCCCACCGCCACAGTTCGGCGTCGAACTCGAGGTTCATCCCGTGATCACCACCGGCGTGCCCAGCGGCAGCGCGGCGAGCGCCTCGGTCGTCGCGGCGTCGACCCGGAGACACCCGTTCGAGACGGCGCCCGACCGAGCGTCGTGATAGTGGAAGGCGGTGATGGCCACGTCGGCTCCATCGAAACCGTCAAGGGTGGGGCTTTGCGCGGAGAGGTAGATGAGCGGGTTCCCGCGCGTGTAGGCGAAGCCCGGTTCCGTGCGGACCGTCATCACGAACGAGCGTCCGAGTGGGGTCGGGGTGGCCTCGACGCCGTATCCGAAGTCGGTGGCGATCCGCTCCCGTTCGTCCCCACGCACGATGTCGATCGTGCGGTCACCGAGAGAGACCTCGACCGTGGCCTCCTGCCCGATCAGCTCGACATCCTGTGTGCGCAGCCATCCGGTGAGCTGACCGGGGTCCCCGCTCGAGGGATACGCCTGACGGCCGACGAGCATGACTTTCACCCATGCGTCGTATCGCTCGATCACCGGCACCACGGTGCCGTCGTAGACGTAATCGCGCGGGAGCGCCGCGACGGGCGGCGCGCCGGGTTCGGCGAAGACGGGTGCGGCGGCGGCGGCCGAACGTGCCGCCACTCCGGTGACATCCCCGAAGGGGTCGTCGTCGACGGGCAACTCCGGGACCACGGCGAACACCGTGATCTCCGGCAGTCCGGCGAGGTCGTAGGTGGTCGTGTCTGCGGCCGGGCCCGAAGATGTCGGCGTGGTGGAGGGTGCCGGCGCGGGTGGGGTCGTCGAGGGGACGGTCGGCGTCGGTGTGGCCGCGGCGGGGACACCCTCGTCGGGAGTGACCACCCAGGCGACGATGAGCGCGGTGACCACGACGACGGCGGCGACGGCGAGCGCCATCCACCCCGCGTTCCGCCGGGTGAGTACACGCGTGGAGGCCATGTCTCCATCGTCGACGCGGGCGACGTGCTTGGCAAGCGTGCCGTCACCACGGCAGGGTGTGCCGGATGCGCGGAGACCGATAGGCTCGGCGGCGATGCTCCCCCTCGCTATCGTCACCATCACCCTCGCGCTGGTCTTCTACACGATCGGTGTGTGGGCCGAACGCATCCAGAAGACGTTGCGCTGGTGGCATGTCGCGTTCTTCGGCCTCGGGCTCGCCGCCGACACCACCGGGACGCTCATGATGACCGGTATCGCCGACGAGCGTCGCGAGGCCGGCGTCAAGGCCAGCGTCGCGAACGTGGTGATGGCGTGGACGGGAACGTTCGCCATCCTCCTGATGGCGGTCCACCTCGTGTGGGCGATCGGGGTTCTCGTGCGCGGCCGCGAACGCGAGCTGCACACGTTCCACCGGTTCAGCATCGTCGTGTGGGCGATCTGGCTCGTCCCGTACATCGCCGGTGCCGCAGGCTCCATGGCCGGCTGACCCCGACACCGGTGATCGGACGACCGATGGCGGGCGTCGATCAGGTCGCCGGTGTCTCGGTCAGTTCTCGCAGACGACCGATGGCGGCGGCACGGCTGGTCACGGCGAGCACCCGGAACACCCCTTCGAGGTGCTTTTTGACGGTGGCCTCGGAGACCCCGAGTTCTGCGGCGAGTTCGTTGTTCGACCCGCCGGTGCGGGCGAGCACGAGGAGGATCTCCGCCTGCCGGGGTGTCAGCCCCGCACCGATGAGCGTGGCGGTGTCGTATTCGGTGTCCTGTCGGCGGCGGAGGAAGAGCACGGTGGGCCCGAGCGGGACGGAGTGTGCGATGCACTGCCACGGTTGCGTGCCGAGGATGACCTCTCGTCGCGCCGCGTCGCCGCCCACGAGGGGTTCGAGGGCCTCCGGGACGCGGGTCCCTGTCCGAAGCACCTCGGATGACGACGCCTCGATCATCCCGTCGGATCGAACCGAGACCACCGCCCACGCCGAGCGATCCAGCTCGGCGTGGGCGAGCCGGGTGCGTTCGCTGTCGAGCGCTGCGCGATGATGCATCGCGAGGTGCCCGCTCAGGGCGTTCAGCACGGCGACGTCCCGATCGCTGAACTCCCCGGCCGCTTCGCTGCGGTTGAGGGCGTAACCGACCACCACGTCCGGCGGTGACGGGAGTTGCACGGCCAGCTGGAACCGCACATCGAACGGTCGATAGAAGTGACGGAACAGGTCGGTGGAGGTGACCTCGTCGCCGCCTTCGACGTCACAGAACCGGATCGCCCCGAGCCCCTCGGCGGCGGTCACCGCCGCGATCAGCGGGTGTTCGTGGATGTACGTGTCGTAGAACGGCTTCAGCCGCTTCGCACGAGCGCTCTCGCTGGCCGGGACGATGACATACCGGAAGTCCCGCGTGGCCATGACCATGTCGTTGAACGTGGCGGTGTCGCACACGATCTCCTCCCGGACGGCGGCGAGGACGTCGGGGAAATCCAGCGGCAGGTGCTCCGTGAGCCGGGCTGCGACGCGCAGGACCGCTTGGGCGTCGGCGTCGCTGAGTTCCATGGCGAGCCAGACTATCGGCGGATACGTCGAAAGACGTATTGTCCCGGTGTCGCGCCGCGGTCAGCCTTGGTTGCATGATGCCTCCGCGCCTGCCCGCCCCCGTCTCTTTCGCCCCTCCGGGCCGCCGCGCGTGGGCGGCCGGGCTCGCCCTGGTCGCGCTTGCCGGGTTGACCGCATGCTCGCCGGCCGCAGAGACCGAGCCGGCCGCCGGCGAGCCGACATCCGCCTCGGAGTTCGACGAGGACGCAACGGATTCAGATGGCGGCGACGATGGCACGGGCGGGGCCGGCGCCTACACGTCCGACGATGTCGGAACCGCGACGGTGTTCGTCGACGGGGTGGAGTTCCCCGATTTCACGGGTGACTGTGAGATCAGCCGGCAAAACGGCAAGGAGGACGTGGGAGATCTCAACGAGGGGGACATCGTCCTCGTCGTCGGGATCGACAACGTCGCGGCGCACGAAGACAGCGCGATGAACTACATCGCCATCAACGAGGAGAGCTTCACCTTCCGTGACCACGCCGGAGTGACCGGTGTGGCCGGCCCGTCGGCGAAGGGCACCATCGAGACACTCACCGAGCTGGGGCCGCGTGCCGCGGACGGCAGCCGCGACATCGTGCAGGTGCGCCTCGGCGGTGTTCTCGAGGACGGAACGACGCTGGACGCCGACGTGGTCTGCGAACTCCAGAACGCGTTCTGACGAGGCGCGTGAGAGCGACGTCGTCAAGCGCTTGACGACGACCGATCCTCCGGCGCACCCTCGAAGGAGATCGCGGAAGGAGCACCCCGATATGTACGCACCCTTCGACCCCGTCGACGCGGACAAGCCCCTCGCGGATGTGATCGAGCAGCGCGAGCCCGCACTCCCCTCCACGACGGAACAGACCCCCGTTCCCGCGCACGCCGACGAGGGCACCGCGAACGCAGCCGATGTCCTCGAGCAGGATCAGGAGGTCCCGCTCGAGGACGACGACTATCGCGAAGCGGAGGTCCGCTGAGGTCAGTGGGCCGCGCGCTGGAGCGCGTCGTAGGCGGTCTCGACGGCCGTGGCGAGATCGGCGACGCCGGGGACCGCGGTCGGGTCGGTGCAGAATCCGATGCCGATCGTGTCGGCGTGGGAGATCGCGGCGATCCGCAGTGCGTGGTGCGCGCCCGGTTCCGACGACGAGAACAGCTTCGTGACGCGTCGGCCCGAAACGGAGGTCTCCCCTCGGGGGCCGGGCACGTTGGAGATGGCGACGCTGAATTCGCGCGCGCTGGACTCGACTCGTTCCAGCAACGCGGAGGCGGGCGGCAGTCCACCGACGGCATGCACCTGCCCGACCGCATGCATGAGGTCGTACATGAGCTCGGCGTCGTGGGCCTGTTTCGCCGCGCGGGTCTGCGCACTGATCCGGTCGAGCCGTGTCAGCGGGTCGGATGCCCGCAGGGCGAGGTCGATGTTCATGAACGAGTCCCGGTTCCCCACGTCGGGGGCGTCGTCCCGATGGTGCAGGCTCACCGGGATCTGCGCACGGAGGTCGAGATGCGTGGCGGTGGTGCCGATCCAGCCGCGCAGGCCGCCCGCGACGACGGCCATCAACGCGTCGTTGACGGTCGTGTGTTCTGGGCGTGATGCGCCGATCGCCTTCAGCCCACTGAGCGGCACCGCGGCGAAGGCGAGCTCGCGACGGCCGGTGATGGGGAGGTCGAAAGGTGACCGCGACCCGGGGTGGCCCAGCTCGCGGCCGATCGCAGCCGGAAGACGGTGCCACAGGCTGCGGCGCGCGACGGTGGCGGTGGGTCGCATCCCGACGGCCGAGGCCGGCGCGTCGCGCGGATCCGTGAGGACTTCTTGCAGGAAGCGCATGCCCGCGATCCCATCGACCATGGCGTGGTGCAGGCGGGCGGCGAGGACTTCGCGTCCGTCCTCGAGCGGCCCGATGACATCGATCGTCCACAGCGGATGGCGATGATCGAGGTGTTCGGCCATCAGCTCTCCGACGGTATGGCGCAGATCGTCGTCGGTGGGCACCGGTCGGGGATGACGACGGATGTGCCGGCTGATGTCGAAGTCGTCTGCGGGTACCCAGCGCGGCCGGTCTCCTGCGGTGTCCACGCGTTCGCGCGCCCTCGGGTGATCGTCCAATCGCTCTGCGACCCGGCGACGGAGTCGGTCGACGTCGAGCGTCTCCCCCGGCTCGAGGATCAACAGCTTCAGCGTGTGTCCGGCCACCACGGCAGACTCCAGAGCCAGGATGCGCGCGTCATCCGGGGACAAGACCGCCTCTTCCGCCGTCACGCCGCCAGCCTATCCACGCCGGCGCCGGCGTACGCGTCACCCGGAGGTGACTGACGCGAGAATCGGCACGATGCGGCGGAACAGCTGGTCAGCCGGATGCGTCTGGTCTGCGAGGCTCGACTCGTTCATGAACACCGCGATGGTCGCTCCGGAGTCGAGGTCGTGAAAGAGCGCGGCGGTGAACCCCAACCCTTCTCCGTTGTGCCCCCACCAACCATCGGTCTCACCGATGCCCAGGGCGTACTCATCGTAGGGTGGGCCGGCATCCAGCGGCGCTCCGATCAGGCGCTCCGCCTGTGTGCTGGTCTGCAGCAACGATCCCGTGGCGAGGGCTTCTCCCCAGATCCGCGCGTCGTCGAGGGTGCTCACCATCGAACCGGCGGGACCGAAGATGGACAGGTTCGTCGGCTGCGGCGTCAACGTGCCGTCGTCGGGGGCGTATCCGACCGCGTGGGGTTCGGTCCACGTCTCGACGTCGAGGATGTACCGGGTGTGTTGAAGGTTCAGCGGAACGAGGATGCGCTCTTCGAGGGCGTCCGCGAAGTCTTGCCCGGTCACTTCTTCGATGACGGCGCCGATCAGGTTCGTGTTGGCGTTCGTGTAGACCTTCAGGGCCCCCGGGGAGAACTGGGCGGGCTTCCGAGGACGAAACCGTTGAGCTCTTCGAGCGTGAACAGCCTGTCGGGGTCTTCGCCGAAGGCGGCGAGAAAGTCCTCGTTCGTGTAGTCGGCGTTGCCGCTGGACATCTCGCCGAGCTCGCGCAGGGTGATCTCGTCACCGTCGGTGACCCCGTCCACGTATTGCCCGATGGTGTCGTCCAATGCGACTTCGCCTTCGTCGACGAGTTGCAGCAGGAGGGTCACGGTGAAGGTTTTGGTGATGCTCCGAAGCGGCCATGACATGTCGATGTCGACCGGCTCGCCCTGCTCGATGTCGGAAAGCCCCGCGGCGGCCTTCCACTCCCCCTCCCCCGGGATCCAGACGCCGACCGCGGCCCCGGGGACATCGAACTCCGCCATCGTCTCGTCGAGAGCCGATTGCAGGCGCTCCTGCACACTCTCGGGCAGGTCACCGGAGGACGCCGAAGAGCTGGCATCCGGTGTCGGCGAACCGCCCGTCGAACCGGCACAACCCACCACCGTGAACAGGGCGGCGATGACGACGGCGGCTGCCAGCCGTCGGCGGGGCGCGGTAGGGCGTGTGAACGGTCGGCTCATGCGATCTCCTGCTCAGCTCCCTCGTGCGGGGTGCACGAGGGACTCTTCCATGTATGCGCGCCCCTCACCATGGACACAGGTCCCCTCTCCGCCGCCCTCGATCTCGCGAAGACTCGCTGCGATATGATGACTCCATCAATTCATAATTCACGAGAGTCCGGAGTCACCCCTGTTCGACAACGATGAGCGCCCGCTCTACGAGACCAAAGCCAATCTCTTCAAGGGGCTCGCGCATCCGTATCGTATTCGCGTGCTCGAGATTCTCTCGAGCACAGAAGAAGCATCCGTTTCCGAGATGCTCACGCAAACCGGACTCGAAGCCTCGCACCTGTCGCAACATCTGTCGGTACTGCGACGCTACGGACTGGTCGTCTCCGAGCGCCGGGCAAGCGTGGTCTATTACCGCCTGGCATACCCGCAGGTCGCAGATCTGTTGAAGGTTGCCCGCCAGTTGCTCGACCAGTTGTTGCACGCCTCTGCCGACCAGAGGGCACGTGCCGACGAACTCCCTTCGATCTCCTCGGCACGATGAGCGCTTCGTCACGGTCGCTACGCGCATTGTTGCCGAGTCGCGACGACTACCGCGGTTTGCGACGAAGCTGGCGAGGTGACATCGCCGCCGGGATCACCGTGGGCATCGTCGCCCTCCCTCTCGCTCTCGCTTTCGGCGTCAGCTCGGGTGTCGGCGCCGAAGCCGGACTGATCACGGCGATCGTCGCCGGCATCGTGGCGGCGGTGTTCGGTGGATCGAACGTGCAGGTGTCAGGCCCGACCGGCGCCATGGTCGTCGTTCTGGCGCCCATCGTGGTGGTGCACGGCGTCGAGGCGGTTGTCGTCGTCAGCATTCTGGCTGGATGCATCGTGTTGGCCGCCGGAGCGCTCCGGCTCGGGCGAACGGTGAGCTACATCCCATGGCCGGTCATCGAGGGCTTCACGGTCGGCATCGGCGTCATCATTTTTCTGCAGCAGGTTCCCGCCGCCGTCGGCGTCGCCAGTACCGGCCACAGCACGAACGCGCTTGTGGCGGCGGTTCAATCCGTGAGGGAAGCCGACTGGCCTGCCGCCCTGCTGCCGGTCGCCGCGGTGGTTGCGGTGGCGCTGATCATGGTGCTGCTGGGCAGGGTGAGCGGCCGTCTCCCGGCATCGTTCATCGCCATCGTCGTCGTGACACTCGCAACGGCCATCTTCGCGTTGCCGCTTTCGACGATCGGTGAACTGCCGCGATCTCTGCCGGCGCCGAGCCTGCCGCTTTTCACCATGGAGACCACGCTGAGCCTGATAGGTCCAGCATTCGCGGTAGCCGCCCTTGCCGCCATCGAATCGCTGCTGTCCGCGCGCGTGGCGGCATCCATGGCTGATACCGGCCCTGTCAATGCCGACCGTGAACTCGTCGGGCAGGGCCTCGCCTCTGTCGCCTCCGGCTTCTTCGGCGGGATGCCTGCGACCGGCGCGATTGCGCGCACCGCGGTGAACGTCCGATCGGGGGCACGCACGAGGGTCTCTGCCGTTGTGCATTCACTCGCACTCCTGGCTGTCGTGTACGCGGCTGCGACCGTTGTCGCGACCATCCCGCTAGCTGCACTCTCAGGAGTGCTGATGGTGACCGCCGCACGCATGATGTCTCCGCGACTGATCGCTCTGGTGCTGCGCTCGACGAAGTCCGATGCGGTCGTGTTCATCATCACGGCCGTGATCACGGTGAGCTTCGATCTGATCATCGCGGTCGGCATCGGCATCGTGGTTGCCGCATTCTTCGCGTTGCGTGCACTCAGCGAGGCGAGCGGTGTGCGCCGAGAGGAGCTGCCGGGCCCCGCGATGCCGGGCGACGAGAGAATCGGATTGTTCCGAATCGACGGCTCGCTGTTCTTCGGCGCAGCCGAGCGGCTACTGGACCGCATCAGTGGTCAACAAGGTATCGAGGTCGTGATCCTCCGCCTCTCGCAATTGCAGTTGATCGACGCGACGGGGGCCCGCACTCTGACCGAACTCGTCACGACGTTGGAACAGCGCGGGGTCACGGTCTTGATCAAAGGCATCAGGAGCGAGCACATGCAGGTCCTTGAGCGACTCGGGACGGTGGACTCCCTCAGGCATCCCAACCACCTGTTCGCCGAACTGCACCCCGCGATCGAACATGCGAGATCTCACGTGGCGAGATCTGCCGTCGGCAACTAGCCACGCCCCACAGGGCGGCCGCCAGATCTGACCACTCAGAAACGAGAACACGAAGGGCCCCTGCGATTCGCAGGGGCCCTTCGTGTTCTCCGACCTTGCTGAGCTGTTCGCAATCAGTATTGCCAACAGCCCTTCTGTCGGCCTGCTGCGAAACTACTGCCAACAAGCGCGGAGAACCGCTGAATTGGCCGAACTTCTGGGCGCCGCACGCGATTCGACGCGGAGCCCGGGCGACCGCCCGCTCCCCCGGCAGAACACGCTCCATCGCTCGGTCGTCAAGCTCCTGATCGAAGAGTACGAAGCCGGGGCGTCCACGTCCGAGCTTGCCAAGCGGTTCAACGTGCGCCGCAACACGGTACGCGACACGCTCCGCCGTGCAGGATTCGATCTCACCGCCAAGGCGAAGCGTGCAGCCTTCAGCGAGAAGCAGAAAGCTGAGGCGCGACGCTTGTTCGCCAGCGGGACGACCCGACGAGAGCTGACGGAGCTGTACGGAGTGAGCGAGTCGACGATCAGGCGGGCGCTGCGGACTCCGTAGCAGCACGACGTCGCCACGGCGCGGTCGGATCACTGTATGTATCGAGGACGATCTCGCACCAGGTGCGTCCTGCGTTGACGGCAAGGCGCGCGTGTCTGGCGGCTAGATTCGAGGCGCGCGTACGACCGTGTCCACTTCCTTCGGCGTTGCGCAGCTCGGTGATCCCGATGGCAACCCCCTTGAGCCCACCGAGCACCTTCTTGATCGCACCCGAGCTGTCAACGGTGCCGCTCACACCTGAGGCTGATAACCCAAGCACGTCCTGCGTCCGGCTGAGGAGCGAGGGCAGATCGGCATCCTTGGCGACGGTCTCTCCGAGATGCTCGAGGACGGTCTTGGCCGTTGCCTCAATCAGCTCCTTGACCGCGCCGACCACGCCGGCCGGGTCGGAATCGAGTAGCAGTTCGATGCGGCGGAAGGCATCGCGGATTCCTGAGGCATCACGTAGCCCGCCCAAGCCCGAAAGGCTCGAGAGCGCACCGCCGACCATCGTGATCTTGCGGCTGGCGTCGACCGAGAAGCCGTCGATATCGAGTGCGCGGGTGAACGGGGCGATGTCGTCACCACCGAACTCGATGAGAAAGCTCTCGTAGACGCGCAGAACTCGACGCACGTGTTCGAGGCTTTTCCAGTCCACGGATGCCTCGTACTCGGCCCATCTGGTGACGCGAGCACCGCCGGCCAGCATTGTTGTTCCCGGCGCAAATCCCTCGGCCTGCCAGATGCGGTCGATCTCGCGAAGCACCATGCGCTGCGAGACGGCGTCGCGAAAGACACCGCGCACCCTGCCGGTGATGAGATCAGTCATGGCCACGCTCCTGGGGCTCTGCTGCAGCGACCATTCGTTGAACGGGCGTAGGAAGCAGTGTGCCGGTCGAACTCTCGTCGACCAGCCGCGCGAAGTTTGCCCAGATCTGCTGCCGCATGGATCCCACGGTGGTTCCGTAAATCCGCGCCAGGGCTTCCTCGACGTCAGCAACGGACCCTGGCTGCCTTGGCGCAGAGGAGCCTCGATCGCCCGATGGGTGGTCGGTCTCTGTCAGGATTCGTTCGATTGGAATCAGGGAGACGTCGTGCGGGTACTTCACGCCTGCTGCGTTGATTGAGAACCAACAACCAAGCTCGACTGCCCGGCGGGTCTGGGTATCGTCACCGCGCCACCAGTGGAGCACGGCGCCCCTGATCGGTCTGCGCTCCAGCGCGTCAAGTACGCGTCCCGGTGCGCCAGAACTGTGAATGGAGACGATGCGAGGTGCAGCCTGCAGGCGGCCGAGGATGGAGTCAAGCACCCGTTCCTGCTCCTCAAGAGGCACCTTTGAACGCCTGTCTAGACCGATCTCGCTCACGAATGCAGTCGACGCAATCAGCGAGCCGAACCTCTCGGCATCAAAGTCGTGCTGCGCCCGCGCCACGCCCGGATGGCAGCCAACCCCCCAGACGGTGACCTGATCGCGGCGGGTTCTCACAGACTCGTACTCCTCCAGAGAGCGGGTCGCAGCGAACACGACCGCACCGAGCCGTTCGAGGTGAGCCGGGCGGGTCTTCGGATTGATGTGCGCGTGCAGATCGAGCGGGGGAAGCTGTGTGGTCATCAGAAGAGCCCTCGCAGCTCCTCGACGCCACGCCGCAACAGAACAAGCGCGTCCTGCGCCGCATAGCCTTCAGGTAGCGACATTGCCATCACGTCGCGTGCCCGGATACCCCGATCGACGAAGTCTCGGAGCGGCTCGACGATCGACTTCTGGCGAACGAACGCGTCGTACCTGCCGCCTGGATCGTCAACGAGGTAGGTGGTGGTGTCGGGGACTTCGGAGGCGATGAATGCCGCGCGACGGACAAGACAACCGAAGCACACGCCACAGGACGAGCCGACAGGGGCACCGCTGTAGCGCGCGTCGGTGTGCGAGCAGGAGTTGGTATTGCTGAGCAACTGCGATGCGGCGTTAACGCCAACGACGTCCGCCACGCGGCGGAACATCTCCCCCTTGGTGAGGGGCTCAAAGGGATTCTCGATAAGACCGTGTCCGCCGACGTTCTGCATCAGTGCAGAGAGTTCACGCAGGAAGCGCGGATGAGTCGTGTGCGTCGAGAGACTGCCGCGACGGTCAGGGCCGAGCGGCGGGTTGAGCGACGCAAAGCCGTTCTCGGCGATCCAGAGCGTTGAGCCAGCGCGCTCAGCGACGGCGAGCCCCAGCGCAAGGAAAAGCAGTGAGCGCGAACGAGTCGAGGACTCGCTTCGGAACGATGAGCCGTCCAGACGCTTCGATCCACGATGAAGATGGAACTGGCGGTGCACCTGACCAATGCCGGGCACCAGATCTGCGATGGCACTGACGATTCCCTGCTGCACAGGAGAGATCGCGGTTGAGCTGTAGTGCGACACCACGGCCTGCGAGTGGCCAGCGCCAAGCTCGACAGCCGAGAGTAAGGCACCTGCGGCCGAGTCTGCGCCACCGCTCAGTAGCACCGCTCGGTCGTGGTGCTGCTCCTCGATCGGAAGACCCGTCTCCTCGGCTTCGGGTGCCTGCGTAAAGCTGAACGTCCAATGGTCGCCCGACAGGAAGCCGACCATCCGCGACAACTGCTCGGCGTGTGACGCCCATACGGCAGGAGCGCCCACCTCCACGGTGAGGTCGAAATCGCGTGCGTTCCAGCTGGAGCCGCCGCCCTCGCGAAGCACCGAGCGGTCCGCGGCGAGGACGCTCAGGGCGATCCGCACGAGGTCGACGTTGCGCGGGTTCACCACGCCGAGCCCCGCAAGGTGCGGATCGATACCGCCGGTGAAGGTTGTGGGACCGTTGCGGGTCCAGAGGAACACCTCGTCAAAGCGGCCATCCTGCTGCGCCTCATCGGCGGTCGTCTCGGAGAGCGTGAGCAGCAGCCGACTCATGACCTGACTCCGAAGATCTGCCCAATGTCGCGGATGCCGTTCTCAATGGCCTGCGCCATCTGTTGCTCGGTCGCGCCGCGTGGATTCAGCGTCGCCTGGGCCGCATACTCCGCTGCCACGTCGCGAATCTGACGCTCGAGGCTGCGGCGCTTCTCAAAGCTGGCGTCCTTCGCGTAGACCGTCGAGGACACCTCGGTCAGAGCAGTCTCCGCGATCGTCGTCTCGATGGACTTTCTGACAACGTCTTCTGGTGTCGGCGGCTGGTCCGCTGGCTGCTCCAGGATCCACTCGACCACGCTTGCGACGATGTCGCGTTCCTCAGCATCCGCGACCGTACTGTCGGCCTGGGACTCGAACGCAGTCTCAATGATCTTGAGTCCGATAGCGACGGGATCACCGAGCGCCTGCAGATCGTCGTAGTTGAGGCCCGCCTCACGCAGCGCCTCTCGGTTGCCCGACGAGTAGGCGAGAGCAAGTCGTCCGGCACGTCCGGCCGCGCGAGACACCCGTCCGACAGAGCGGGTCGCGCCGCCTGACGAACGGCCACCGCCCCCGCCTCGGGCACCACCGCCACCTCCGCCGGGTCCGTCGCTCCTCCCGCCACGCCCGCGCGAGTTGAGCAGCACGCGGAGTGCTGGCCTGAGGTCAATCCTCGGCGCTTGTCCGGGAGTTCCTGGGCGCGACGGATCAGCGGGCTTGTCTGCTCCGTCTGCACTACTGACGTCGGTTCCGTCCGCGCCACCAGGCTCGCCAACGGCGTCAAGCCATGCCGCGATGTTGTCTCGAAGGTCTCCCGCGTCTTTGCCGCCGCTGCCGCCAAATGAGCCGCTAGTTCCCATTGCCGCTCCACGCCTTCTCGACAATGCCCACCGATGCCTGGAGCTGTTGGTCGTCCGATCCGGCCTTCCAGGTATCGAGTACGGGGCGGTAGACCGTCTGGTCCAGGGGTCGCAGCTTGATGATCGTTGCCGGTTCGACGTTCGCCGCAGGAAGCCCCTTGAGCGCCGCCACCACGTTCGGCTGGGTGGTGGGCTGCTGCGCTGCGAGGCGGAGCAGGCTCTCGACGGTGAACTTCTGCAGTCCCGGTTGGTCACGAGTACGGCGTCCAAGATGGCCGACCAGGATCTGCGCGTCGCTCTCCGGCAGCAGTTTCAGTGTTTCGTCGGTGACGCCCGCACGGTCAAGTTTGAGGCTCGAGGTCAGCGCAACTGCAAGGTCACGAAGACGCTCGGGCAGCCCGGTGTCGATGACCTCGATCTTGGCGAACGACGCCGCCAGGTAGAGGTACCCCGAAATGGCCGAGGCATCGAGCACGGGCGGGAGCTTCGCCCAGCGTCGAAGCGTGTCGCTGAAGTCGTCGTCACGGGCAGGCTCCTGCTCCGGCTGAGCTGCAGCAGATTTCTTCTTGACCGGCGCAGTCTTCGGAGCTTCGTCCTCGGACGGCTCGGGCGTGATCTCTTCGGTCTCCCCAACTCGGCCGTTGGCGGCGACGTCAAGCGCATCGAGCTTGTCGCGCAGCTGGTTTGACGCGAGCCAGCCGAGCACGGTCTCGAAATCCTCGGTGAGGATGCGTTCCAGCACCATGAGCTTGGCGACCTCGTCCGGCTCCAGCTCGAACCCGCGACGCCGAGCAACCGCCTGGCGCACGTTCAGGTCGTTCAGGAACCGTTTGATGCGGCGCGGATTGCCGTGGAACTTCTCGTAGAGGATCGGAGTCAGGCGCGTTGCCGTGACGAGATGTTCCGCAAGCGCACTGCCCTCCTCGACCTCAAGGTCATCCAGACTGCCACCATCGATGCGCAGCTCATCGCACCTGGAGACAAAAGCCGCATACGCAGCCTCATCGTCGCCCGTCTCGGCCTTCGCCAGCAGGAGGAACAGATACGCCTCGGTGTCGAACCGGCTCAGCGCGGGAAGCGGGATGGTTGTCTGGACGATCTTGTGCAGGTAGAGCTTGGCAGGATCCTCGTCCTCATCCTTCGGCGCTGCGGTCTTGAGTTTCTGCTGGATCGCTTCTGCCACGCGATCCTCATCGGCCGCGATAACAAAGGACATACCCTCGGCTGAGAGGAACAGGCGGATAGCCTCAAGCGTTTCGACCACGGTGTCTGGTAAACAACGGTCGAGATCGTCAACGAGTACCACCACACGCGACAGGTGCGCCAGCGCGGGATCGGCCAGGAGCTTCCCAAAGTCTTCGCGGAAGGCGGCCATGCCCTTCTCGCTTTCGAGGCTTTCGGGCTCGTCGCTGACGAGACCAAAGACGTCGTCGATGTTGGGCAACTGCATGGTGATGGCAGTCCGCGCCGCCATTTTGACGGCCTTCGACCAGTTCACCTTGCGGACGAGCTTCTTGAAGGCCTCGAGGCCAGCCTTGCCGACCGGATCCGTCTCGTTGAACTCCTTGCTGAGCGCGCCCAGCACCTCAGCGATGAGGCTCTCCTTCGGGCCAACCGCCGGGTCATAAAGCCACGGCTGCGTCGGGATGACGAGCACCTTGTGATCGCTATCCTTCGAACGCGCGGTGATCTCGGCCTTGATCAGTTCGAGCACACTCGTCTTGCCGCTGCCCCACGCGCCCGAGAGGCCGATCGCCACCGGGTCGAGCCCATCGTCGAAGATGGCGTCGGCAGCGGTCTCCGCTACGGCACGAAAAGCCAGCAGATCCTGGGTCGCCGGTTCATCCGACCAGAGCGGGTAGGAAGACGTCATAACAGTCGCTCCTGTCGTGCCGTCGTCGTCCGCCGCAACCTCGCATACTCGAGAAGATCGGTCACCGTGGCGTTCTTCTTGTGCCACTCATTCACGATCGTCTCGCCGAGCAGCACGTATGCCCAATCCCGGCCGTCGCGCTGTTCCTCCGGCAACTCGTTGATCTGCTCGCACCATGCCAGCGCAGCCTTCTGCTTGCGCTGCACGTTCTCGTCACTGAGCGCCGACTGTGCCTTGGTCTCGATGACGTAGATGGTGAACGGTGTGCGGATGAGGAAGTCTGGGGAATACTGCGCGGGCATGCCATCCGCTTTCAGGTAAGGCCGACGCAGGAAATCGTGCCGGTACTCATGCACCTTGGCCAAGGCCTCGATGCCCGAGTCCTTGTCGGCCCAGCGGATGAACCGCCGCTCAAGCCCGCCACCCTGCGATGGGATCGGCAGTTTCGGGTAGATGCACTTGTTGACTTCCTCCGCGGTACTGCCGCGAACCGGGATCGTGGTGACCTCGGACAGTGAACGGTGCTGTACCTCGGCGGAGGCCACAACCTGGCTGTCCTGGAGCTCGACGAGCTTCGTGGCGAACGTTCCGGCGATACTGTGCGCGACGTCGTCAAGCAGCAGCACGCGCCAGTTCTCTTCGGCCAGCGGGTCAAACTCCTGACCAAATAGGCGGTGACGTATGTAGCCGTCGAGCCAGCCGGTGAGCAGCGGACGGTACGCCTGGAGAATCGGGAACTTCGCGTTCTCGTTGTACTTGCTCTGGCTCTTCGTCATCGTCCGGCCGAGCGCCTCGGTGATCCGCGTTGTCATGCGCGAGAGGTAGTCGTTGTAACCAGTGGCAGTCAGCACGCCGCCATCCACGCGGTAGTCGCCGTACTGTGTGCCCGTCTCAGCGTCGTGCGAGACGAACCGGTCGCCCTTGCCAACGGTCTTGATGATCAGGTCAAGCGGGTACGGCGAGGCCGCAAGCTCGAGCGGATTGATGCTCGGCTGGCGTAGTTCCTCGTCGGCATCGCGCAAGATGACGGGGATCTCGAAGTCGTACGCCTGGTATCCAGGTCGCAGATCAACATGCTCAAGGTCGCCAGTGGCACCGGTACTGTCCGCCTCGTCACCAGTTTCGACCATGAGCCCGCCGCTGAGCAGTTCATCGTAGAAGTCGCTGAACGCCGGGTGCTCGACGATGAACAACACATCGAAGTAGTTGGTCGGCTCCAGCCCCCTACTGATGCGCTCCCGAGTCTCAGCCTTAAGCTCGTCGATCGAGGGGTCGCCGCGCCACATCAGGCGCAGACCGCGCCCGATCGTCTGCTCCAGCAGGATGGACGCCTGTGACGAGCGCAGCGGCACGATGACTGCGATATTGCTGACATCGAATCCTTCACGGAGCATGAGCACCGAGACGATGACCTTGGGCTGCTTGTGTCGGTCGACGTCGAACAGCTTCTCACGGATCGGCTCCCAGTCCTTCGGGCCAAGCTCAGCCTTGCGTCCGGAGTCGACACGCAGGATGTCGTCCTCAGAAAGCCCGGTGCTCTGGAGGTACTCAACGACGTGCGGTGTGACATTCGTGTCCTCGCAGACCACCAGCAGCTTCGGATGCTTGTCCGGATCGGCGTCAGCGAACTGTTCTTCGAGGATCTGGAGCTTCTTCAGGCCAGCCTGGAGCATGACACGCTGACCGTTCGACAGGCCGGTGACGCGCTTCTGCTCGTCCCGCTCTGCCTTGAAGTCCAGCGGTAGCGCCGCGATCTCCTTGCGCTTATCGAGCGCAAGCGACTTAACGAGTCCGGCACGCATGGCGGACTTGAGGTCAAAGTTAACAACGATGTGCGGGAAGTAGGCCTTGCCCTTCGAGCGCCCCGAGCCGACCTCGTTATAGGGGGTTGCGGAAAAGTCGATCTGGATGAAACGGCGGCCCTTTGTCGAGGCGATCTCACTCAGGCTCTTCTGCCACTCGACATCGGTGACCTCATCCGACTTGCGCACCTCATGGATGTGGTGCGCCTCGTCATTGAACACGACCAGGTCAGGCAGGTCTCTCAAAGCTTGGAGCGGGCCGCCCCGCAGGAACCGTCGATCCAGCACATCAAGCGCATTCCCAGCACTCGTGCCAGGAGTCAGCGGGAAGAAACTCTCGATCGCAGCCTTCGGGTCGATCTCGACACCAGGCGCTTCGACCTCGTCATCGTCCAGAAAGTCGGGGTCTTCCTTGCCAGCAAGGAGATGCCAGTTAGTGATCGCGATCAAGCCCGAGCCGGTGACCTTGCGACCGATCTCCGTCTTAGTGACGACGGAGGACTGAAGGAACGTGAAAACCTGCGTGCGGTAGGTGTCCGGGATGAACAGATCCTGCTGACGGTAGATGTCGCTCGTGGCGAAGTCTCGCTCGCCATCCTGCTCCTTGCCCTGGAACGAGTCCAGGAGCCGGTCGTACACGATGAGACCCGGTGCAACGAGCAGGAAGTTGCTAGAGAAACGCGGATCCTGCGGGTTCGCGAGCTTGTTCAGGTACTGCCAGACCAGCAGGGCGTTCAGCACCCACGTCTTACCAGTGCCCGTCGCCATCTTCGCCGCGTACTTCGGGTGATCATGGCGGTCACGCGTCACCTCGCCAAGCACGCCGCCCTCAAGCATCGCTTCTGGAGCGACAGTCTCGTAGAGATCACGCAGACGGGTCGTGCCGAGAACTTCGTGCGCGTAGATGATGTGGAGGATCGCAGCGCGCTGTCCAGCGTGGAAATTCAGCTCACGCAGTTCGCAGTAGTCCTGCTGGAACCAGAAACGCAGCAGCTCGGCCGTCACCGGAGTAACCTGGTCGAGCATCTTCGAACCACTGCCGTCAAAGATCCCGGGGATCAGCGGGTCAACGACCGCAGAAAGCCCCTTGGCAAGCGGGAAGTCAGCAAAACCGCTCACGGCTGCACCTCCACGCCCGAGATAACAACCTCAGACTCGAAGCCGAACACGTCAACGGCACGGACACAGACCGTGCGCGGGCCATCGATGCGAGGCAGGTCGAGTACTGCTGTCGTGACAACCCGCAGCTCATCGCCGTCGTTATCCGTGTTGCCCCGATAGTCCTGCCAGACCGAGCGGAACACCTCACCGTCGTAGTCGGGATCGACCGCCCAGTACTCGATGAGCGCTAGTGGTTCCGTGTTCATGACTTCCTGGAGTTTCGCCCGGTTTGCCTGATCGAGATTGATCGCATCTGGTGATAGCAGTACGTAGTTCTGGAGGTTCACCGCCAGAGATTCGCGCTCACCGTCTGTTGTGCGCGCGGCGACCTCAGCCTGTAGATATTGGAGGCTTGAGAAGCGCACGTCAGAAGCGAGCCTCTCCGCTCCCTTCTTCTTCAAGCGATCGAGCAGATCCGGCGGGATGACCAGCACTTCGAGGTTCGGATCGTTAAGGTCGTTGATGTCTTGTCCGATACCGGCCGAGAAGTTCCAGCCGAGCACCACGACTTTGTCGAATCCACCCATCTTGACTTCGCGGTACCCCTGTGCGCGCTTCAACGTCGAGATCGTGGTCAGGCGCGATGGACTGTCCGCATAGACAAGGGTGCGTGTGCCGGGCAACCTGCCAAGGCTGCCGTTCACGTTCTCCTCGGGTGGCAAGGGAAGCGCACCGAAGAGGTCGAGCACGACCTTCGCAAGATCGCCGACACGGAACGAGCGCCCAAGCGTCGAACGTGCTTGCTCCACCTGGTAGTCACCGATGGCCTGATAGAGGAAGGGCTTAGCGTCGATATCAATAAGACGTTTACGCATAACCATCGTCGAAGGCTTACCTAGATCGGTTGTCACCCAGCGCCTTCCAAGAGATTCAGCCACCGCAGCAAAGACTCCCGATCCTCCGAAGAAGTCCGCGACAATGGCACCCTCGGAGGACGAGCCTCTGATGATGCGCTCAATGAGCGGCCAGGGCTTCTCCGTGGCATAGCCAACGCGCTTCTTTCCGTCGACCGGATAGCGCCCAGCGATCGCCATGATCCACCAGTCCTCGGGGATTTTCCCCTCGGCCAGCGCATAATCGTCCGCGATGAATCCCGACCCAGCAAGGCCGGTCTTGAAGTTGCCCTTTGTCTTCTCGCTATGCGCCTCCCGAATCTGGTCATCGTTAAAGATCCAGCTATCTGATTTCGAGTACCAGAAGACGGTGTCGTGCTTGCGATTGTATTGCCGCATTCCAGGACTTCCCGGGCCGTGATAAGCCCAGACAATCTCGTTACGCAAGTTCTGCTTGCCAAACACTTCGTCAAGAAGCAACTTGACATAGTGGCCAACGTGCCAGTCCAGATGTACATAGATCGAGCCACTATCCGAGAGAAGTTCGCGCATAAGGACAAGCCTTGGCATGATCATCGCCAAGTACGAAGCCGTACCGTCCGCCCACGTGTCCGAGTACGCGAACTGCTCCAGCACGGTCGGCTTCTGGTCGATCGTCGTGCCCGGCAGTGTGATCTTCGTCCGATAGTCGGCCTTGGAGTCGAACGGCGGGTCGATGTAGATCAGATCGATCTTGCCGCGCAGGCTCGGCGTGTCCTCGTCGCCCGCGAGGAGTGCGGCCATCGCCAGCAGGTTGTCGCCGTAGATCAGGCGGCTGGGCGTCTCAGTCGCGTCGGCACCGTCGTTGCCCCAGAAGTTGAAGCCACCGCGATCCTTCGATGGGATCACGAGCTCACGTGTCTGCAGGCTGACGCGGTTCCGCCCCTCCAGTTGCTCCAGGATCTGTGCCGCTTGACGCTTACCCGCGGCGACGATGCCGGGTAGCTGCTCCAGTAGGGACTTGCTCATGCTGTGTGTGGTCTCCTCCACGCCGAGGGCGCGTCTTAAGTTGTGCTCATAGTGCCGTGTCCTACGCTACCGGCGGCATCCGACACTGCTAGTGTGCCGCGCCGCTCGGGCGGGCCGGGCTGTCGCAGGCGGGAGCCGGACGGCTCGACCAGGACGCTGCGATCTATCTTCTATTGTCTCATAATCCGCAATTTGCCGGAATAGGAATATCGCTATTCATCTAAGAACTGCCTGGCGAGAAGCCATTTCGGTCTTGTCTCAGCGAGTAATTCATGGTATATTCCAGGGCAGTAATGCGTCCGGCTTTCCACCACACCATTCCAAAGAACTCTTTCGCCCTTGCTCTTCGAGGGGGCGATTTCGGAGCCATCGCGTAGTGCGTCTGGTTCCGGATCTCTCACCAGTCGGTTGGTTCCTGTTCGGAGCGATGGTGCTCCTGATCTTCACCTATCTCTACTTCTGGTGGATGGTGATCAAGGCCAGTGCTCACAAGCATGTCTCTCGTGAGAAGGTCACCAACCGGAAGCTCGCCGCGTCTCTCGCTCACGCGAAGCGGAAAGGGAACACGCATCGCTTCTTGATCCAGATCACGACCAAGGGTGGTGCGCTCTCTGTCGTCCAGCGTGGCATCGACAACGTCCTGGCGGGCGTGGCCCGCTATCCGGTGCTGCAGAAGGTCGTCTGGGTCGAGATCATCACCGAGGACGCCGACGAAGTGGCCGCTCTCCAGACCCGCTACCGCAATGCGGTCATTCCGGTGACGCCGTACCTCCTGCCGACGGACTACCGCACACCGAAAGACACGCGCCTCAAGGCTCGAGCGCTGGAGTACATGGTCCAGCAGCACCGCGCGAACCCGACCGATTCCTACGTCGTGCACTACGACGAGGAGTCCGTCTTCACGCCCGACAACCTCGCGCGTCTGGTGCATCGCCTGAGTCGTCATCCGGTCGGGATCTCGGAGGGCATGATCTCCTATGGTCTGGACTGGAACGAGACGACGCTGCTGAACAAGGCGATGGAGTCCAACCGTCCCTTCGGCTGCCACGAGTGCTACTCCGTGATGACGAGCCCGCCGCCGATGCATCTGCATGGCTCGAATCTCGTTGTCCGTCAGGATCTGGAGAACCAGATCGGCTGGGACATCGGCAACCTCGATGGCTCCGCCCTGATCGCCGAAGACCTCGTCTTCGGTCTCGCCGCCTATCTCAAGTTCGAATCACACTCAGCAACACGTCTTGATCTCGTCCTTGCGATCGCGCTGTGGCGGCCAGGAAGCGATCCGTATCCTGCGGGCCGAAATCGAGCTCAGGCTCCTCGAGGATCAGATGAGGCGCCTCGTCTAGCTGTGCAGCCGTCAAGAGCGAGGCCCGGTTGACGGCGATCGGTTCACCGGAGAGCCCGTCGATGAAGAATTGAACAGTCTTCTCGATCGGTTTCTGCTCAACCAAGCTCTCGGCGATTTTTCTCCCGCTTTCGCTGAGGACCAGCACCGACCGTTCTTCCTTTGAGTATTAGCGTCTCTGAGCGCCACCGGTATTGCGGGTGAGCACCATTCGTCCGTGGTCGCGATCTCCTCGTTGAGCACCACCGAATATTCGC
>NZTV01000111.1 GCA_002703245.1 Microbacterium sp. | reverse complement strand
GCCCCGGGCCTGACCCGGAACCTCGCGCCATCGCCTCCCCGCCGGGCGAGCGCCGGCCCGTCCCCGTTCGGCCGGCCCACCTCACCCGATTCCCTCGCGGTGGGGATAATGGGCGGGTGAGCTCCGCCGCCCCCACCCCCGCCTCTGCCGACCTTCCGGGTTGGCGTCATGTCTACTCGGGCAAGGTCCGCGACCTCTACGTCCCCGCCGACGTACCCGACTCGGCCGACGCCGACCGGATGCTCGTCGTCGCCAGCGACCGCGTGTCGGCATTCGACCACGTCCTGTCCCCGGGTATCGCGGGCAAGGGCGAACTGCTCACGACCCTCAGCATGTGGTGGTTCGACCGGCTCGCCGGGTCCGACGGCGGTCCCCGCATCCCGAACCATCTCGTCGACGGCGCCGAGCCGCCCGCCGAGGTCGCCGGTCGGGCCATGATCGTGCACGCGCTGGAGATGCTGCCGATCGAGTGTGTCGTCCGCGGCTACCTCACCGGGTCGGGCTATCAGGAGTACCTCGCCTCCGGCACGGTCTGCGGCATCCCCCTCCCGGCGGGCCTGGCCGACGGCGACCGTCTGCCGGAGCCGCTGTACACCCCCGCGTACAAGGCGCCGATGGGGGAGCACGATGAGAACATCACGTTCGAGCAGTCGGTCGAACTCGTCGGGGAGGACCACGCGCACGCGTTGCGGGATGCCTCGCTCGCGATCTACACCCGGGCTGCGGCGACCGCGGAGGCGGCCGGGCTGATCCTCGCCGACACGAAGTTCGAGTTCGGAAGGGACCCCGAGGGAACCCTCACCCTGGCCGACGAGGTGCTCACGAGCGACTCGTCCCGGTATTGGGATGCGCGTGCGTGGCGCGAGGGGGCGACGCCCGCCGAGCGGATGGCGAGCTTCGACAAGCAGATCGTGCGCGACTGGCTCTCGGCCCACTGGGACAAGTCCGGCGCGCCTCCGGAGCTTCCGATCGAGATCGTCGACCGGACCACCGCCCGGTACCGCGAGTTGCTGGACCGCCTGGTCGCCTGAGCCGGGGCGGATACCGCGCGTCAGCCCAGGAGCATCCGTTCGAGATTCTCGATCGGCGCGTACCAGCCCTGCTCGAGAACCCAGGTCTGGAAGGCGCGATCCCACCCGAGAGCGACGCCGAACCCGACGACGACCAGGATCCCGCCGATCACGCGGCGGAAGACCCCGTGGGGGTTGCTCAGCCACCCGAGCTTGCGCACGAGTGCCGTCCCGGCGAGCGCGACACCGAGCAGCGCGAGGGCCAGTCCGACCGCATAGGCGGTGACGTACACGGTGCCGGCGGCGAAGCTCGCGGGGAGCACGGTGGCCACGATGAGGGCGTACGTCGGCGAGCAACTGCTGAACGCCGGCCCGAGTGCCGCGCCGAGCGCGATGTCTCCGCTAAGTCCGCTGCGTCGGTAGCTGCGGTCGAGGAGGCGCCCGCCGCCGGCCTGCAGCCCGGTCGCCATCGTGACGCGTTCCCACAGGGTCGGGAACAGCATCGTCAGACCGAGCACGGCGACGATGACACCGGAGATCGACTGCCACACCCATGCCGGTACCCCCAGCAGCGCGGACGTGGCCTTGAGCAGCAGGGTGAAGGCCACGACCGAGGCGGCGAGGGATCCCGCGATCACCATCGGGCGGAACCACTGACGTTCGGCCACGCCGTCGTCGGCCTGCGTGCGGGCGGCGGTCCCCCCGACGATGACGGGCAGGAGAGGCAGGACGCACGGCGCGAGCACCGTGAGGACCCCCGCCGCGAACGAGACGAGCGTGAGGGCGAGCATCAGCCGATGCCGAGCCCCGCCAGCGCCGTGTCCAGAGACGGGTCGTCGTACGGGACGAACGAGGCGACGGCGGCACCCGAATCGTCCAGCGCGACCACGGTCGTCTGCTATCGCACGTCGTACTTCTGACGCAGATCCTGGTGGGTGTCGTAGTCGACCTTCAGCACCGTGACCCCGTCCGGCACGCCCTCGGCGACGATGTCCTCGTCGAGGGCACGGCACTGAAGGCACCACGTGGCGTGGAAGAACAACACCCGTGTCCCCTCGGCCGCGGCGAGCGCGTTCTCGGAGTACTCCACGTACGCACCGGGTGAGGCTCCGTCCTCGCTCTGCGCCGCGGCATCCTCGTCGGCCTGCGCCTCCGCGTCGGTGTCGTCGATCGGCTCACTCTCGATGGTCGGCCCGTCGTCGCCGGGCGACGTGGTCGCGACCGCGACGGGCTCCCCTCCCCCGGAGAGGGAGAGGGCCACCGCACCGCCGACCCCGACGGCGAGCACACCCGCGATGGCCAGGGCGACGACGGTTCCGCGCTTCATGGTTCCATCCTCACCCGCGGGAGCCGATAGAGGGATGACGAAGCGGTGACGGATGCGGTGGGCGACAACCGATATCGTGTCGGCGGCGCAGATTCGTCGCCGCACATCCTCGAGGAGCACGTATGCCTGTCTGGTCCCTGCACGGAAACGGTCGAACCGTCGAACCCGGGAAGGTGGTGGCACCCACCGAGCGCCTCAACTGGGGTGCGACCGTGGCGATCGGCATGCAGCACGTGATCGCCATGTTCGGGGCGACGTTCCTCGTACCGGTGCTGACCGGGTTCCCGGTGCCCACGACGCTGTTGTTCTCGGGCGTCGGCACGATCTTGTTCCTGCTGGTCACCCGCAACAAGCTGCCCAGCTACCTCGGCTCGTCGTTCGCGTTCATCGCCCCGGTGACCGCGGCCACGGCGACCGCGGGCATGGGGTCGGCGCTGGCCGGCATCGTCGCGGTCGGCCTGCTGCTCGCGGCCGTCGGTGTGATCGTGCAGTTCGCCGGGCTCGGGTGGATCGACCGTCTGATGCCGCCGGTGGTCGCCGGCGCCATCGTGGCGCTCATCGGCTTCAACCTCGCACCGGTGGCGTGGACGAACTTCCAGGTGCAACCGCTGACGGCGACGATCACGCTCGTCTCGGTCGTGCTGTTCAGCGTGCTGTTCCGCGGTTTCCTGGGACGGATTTCGATCTTCCTGGGCGTGATCGTCGGCTACGTGGTGGCACTGCTGTCGGGCGAGATCGACTTCACGGCCGTCGAGCAGGCCGCCTGGGTCGGTCTCCCCGAGTTCCAGATCGCCGACTTCACCTCGCCGCAGACGTGGGGGGTGATCGCGATGTTCCTCCCCGTCGTACTCGTCCTCATCGCCGAGAACGTCGGCCACGTGCGCGGCGTCGCGACGATGACGGATGCCTCGGTGAACCGTCACACCGGTCGTGCGCTCATCGCCGACGGCGCGGCCACCACGGTCGCGGGTTTCTTCGGCGGGTCGGGGACGACCACCTATGGCGAGAACATCGGCGTCATGGCCGCAACCCGCGTGTACTCGACCGCCGCGTACTGGGTCGCGGGCGCCACAGCGATCCTGCTCAGCCTCTCCCCCAAAGTCGGGGAGCTGTTCAACTCGATCCCCGCGGGCGTGCTCGGCGGCGTGACCACCGCGCTCTACGGCCTCATCGGGATCATCGGGATCAAGATCTGGGTCGACAACCGCGTGGACTTCTCGCGCCCGGTCAACCAGTACACCGGCGCCGTGGCGCTGGTGATCGCCATCGCGGGGTTCACGATGCAGTGGGGCGACTTCCAACTCGGCGCCATCGTGATCGGATCGGCCGCGGCGTTGCTGATCTACCACCTCGGGAACGCCATCGCGCGCGCCCGCAAGACCGGTGCGGACGACGGCGGTCCGATCCCCGCGGTCGGTCCGCTGGGCGGCGACCCGGAGTGAGGTGAGCCGGCCTCCGGTGCGCGGCGCCCCCGGAGGTCAGGCGGAGTCGCGCACGATGAGGTCGGCCGGCAGCACGGTGACGTGGTCGGGATCGAGACCCGCGAGCCGGTCGAGGAGCATGTTCGCCATCTGCTCACCCTGCTCGAACGAGGGCTGTCGTACCGTCGTGAGCTGCGGGGTGACGGATGTCGCAACCGGCGAGTCGTCGAAGCCGACGATCGCGATCGCGTCGGGCACCGCGATCCCCTCGGCCGCGAGCACGCTCAGCACCCCCTGGGCCATCAGGTCGCTCGCGACGAAGATCGCCTCGGGTAGCGCGCCCGTGGCGAGCATCCGGCGCATCGCCACCGCTCCCCCGTCCGTCGTGAAGTCGCCGTCTTCGACGACCCCCTCGGGGAGGCCGGCGGCGGCGAGGGCGTCGCGCCAGCCCTGCAACCGGTCGACGGCGGCGGGCATGTCGAGAGGACCCGTGATGGTCGCGATGCGCGTGCGACCGGTTGCGATCAGATGGGCCGTCGCCTCATAGCCGCCGCGCCGATTGTCGACGTCGACGTAGTAGTCGCGCTCGCGCGCGGTCACCGGGCGACCACCGTAGACGACCGGGACCACCGCCGCGATCCGGTCGAGATAGGTGTCGCTGGTGTGGTGCGAGACCACGATCGCGCCATCGACCGCGCCCGAGCGCATGTAGCTCGTGGTCTTGTCTCCGGGATCGTCGCTGGCGATCACGAGGTTGAGCACGTAGTCGGACTGGCTCAGTCGCGCGTTGATCCCGGAGACGACCGAGGCGAAGAACGGGTCGCCGAAGAACCGGGTGGTGTCTTCGGGCACGATCAGCGCGATCGCGTGCGTCTGCCGGCTCGCGAGGGTCCGTGCGGCGCGGTTGGGCACGTAGTTGAGGTCGGCGATCGCACGGTTGACCGCCTCGACGGCCTCGGGACTCACCGCGGGGGAACCGTTCACGACGCGTGACACGGTCGACCGCGACACTCCGGCCGCGGTGGCGACCTCTTCGATCGTGACGGCCCCGCGAGCTGCGGACGACGTGGTCATCACGACTCCTTCCCTACTCCCTACGCCTGCACGATCGGGCGGTGGGGAGTCACAGCGTGCGCGAGGCGATGATGCGAGCGTACTCGCGCCCGCTGTCCTTCAGGGAGCGCTCCTGCGTCTCGTAGTCGACGCGCACGATCCCGAAACGCTTCTCGTACCCCCAGGCCCACTCGAAGTTGTCGAGCATCGACCAGTAGAAGTAGCCGTCCACATCCACTCCGGCGTCGATCGCGTCGAGCACGGCACCGAGGTGCCCCCGTAGGAACTCGACGCGGTCCGCGTCGTGCACACGGGTCTGCCCGTCCTCGATCACGGCGACGTCGTCGTAGGCGGCCCCGTTCTCGGTGACGTACAGCGCCGTCCCGGCCGGGCCCGCGTAGTCCGCCGACACTCGCTGGAGCAGGCGGGTGAGGCCCTCCGGCTGCACCTCCCACTGCATCGGGGTGCGGGGCAGACCCCGCTCGTGCCAGAAGATGCCCTCGTGCGAGGGGAACGGCGAGTGGGCCGCACGCGCGGTGGGGGCGTCGCCGCTGATCGGGGCCACCTCCGGTTCGTGTCCTCCCACGTACTCGCCGTGGTAGTAGTTCACCCCGAGGGAGTCGATGCGGGTCGAGATGAGCTCGAGATCGCCCGGTTGCACGGCCGCTTCGAACGCCGCGACGGCGTCGGCGTCGACCGCGCGGATGTCTTCGACCACGTCAGCGGGGTACTCACCGCGGAAGATCGGGTCGAGGAACCACCGGTTGAACTGCCCGTCGATGCGGCGCGCGGCGTCGAGGTCGGCGGGGTCGCTCAGGTCGACCGCGTCGGCGACGGTCAGGTTCAGGGTGATCCCGAGGTTCAGGGACGCATCGCGCTCCCGTAGTGCACCGATGGTCTGACCGTGAGCGAGCATGAGGTGATGCGCGGCGAGCATCCCCTCCTCGACGCTGTAGTGGCCCGGCGCGTGGATGCCCGCGGTGTAGCTCAGGAACGACGAGCACCACGGCTCGTTGAGGGTCGTCCACACCTTGACCCGATCACCGAGGGCGTCGTGCATGTCGAGTGCGTACTCGGTGAAGCGCGCCGCGGTGTCGCGAGCGGCCCATCCGCCCTTCTCCTGGAGGGCCTGCGGCAGATCCCAGTGGTAGAGGGTGAGCCAGGGCAGGATGTCGGCGTCGAGCAGCTCGTCGACGAGACGCTTGTAGAAGTCGACCCCGGCGGGGTTCACCTGCCCACCGTCGGGGCGGACGCGAGACCACGAGGTCGAGAACCGGTAGGTGTTCAGCCCGAGGTCTTTCATGAGTGCCACATCGTCGCGGTAGCGGTGGTAGTGGTCGCAGGCGACATCCCCGTTGTCGCCGTTGATGACCGCGTCGGGCACGCGGCAGAACGCGTCCCAGATCGAGTCGCGGCGTCCGTCCTCGTGAGCCGCGCCTTCGATCTGGAATGCGGCGGTGGCGGCTCCGAACAGGAAGTCCTTCGGGAACGGTCGGGCGGGAGCGGTCATCTGGGGGGATTCCTCTCGGGAGGTGGGGGTCATGGTGCTCATCCCTTCACGGCTCCTGCCATGATGCCGCTTACCAGCTGCTTGCCGACGAACACGAACAGGATCAACAGCGGGATCGTCGCCAACAGCACACCGGCCAGGACGATCGAGTAGTCGACGAAGTAGTTCGACTGCAACAGCGACAGGGCCACCGGAAGCGTCGGGTTCTGACGGTCGAGCACGATGAACGGCCAGAAGAAGTTGTTCCACGCCGTCACGAAGGTGAACAGCCCCAGCATGGCGGCCGCCGGGCGCGCCGCGGGCAGGCCGATCGTCCAGAACGTGCGGAACGATGTGGCACCGTCGACCCGCGCGGCCTCGATGAGCTCGTCGGGCACCGACTGTCGCAGGTACTGCGTCATCCAGAACACCCCGAAGGCGGTCACCAGCGCCGGCACGATGATCGCGCCGATCTGCCCCGTCCAGCCGAGTTCGGAGAACAGGATGTACAGCGGCACGACACCCAGCTGCATCGGCACGGCCATCGTCGCGATGACGAACACGAGCAGCCAGTTGCCGCCCTTGAACTTCAGCTTCGCGAACGCCCACCCCGCGAGGGTCGAGAAGAACACGACCGACAGGGCGATGAGAGCGGAACTGTAGATCGAGTTCCACAGCGCCAGCCAGAAGTTCACGGCCGGGTCGTTGACGACCGCCATGGCGTTGTCGATGAAGTTGCCACCGGGCAGCCACGACATGTTGGGGTCGCGGATGGTGGATGCGTCACCCGAACCGATCAGGAACGACCAGTAGAAGGGGAACAGCGACCCGCCCAGCACGACGGCCAGGGCGCCGTAGACGAACCAGCCGGGGCGGGTTCCGCGGATCGCACGACGGCGACGCCGGCGCGGCTTCTCCTCGACGGGGATGCCCTCGTCGGAGACGGTGACGGGAGGAGTGGTGGTGCTCATCGCTCGTCCTCTCGGGTTGAGCCGGTCGTGGTGGCGGGAGCGGCGGCGTGCACCCGGGCCTCGCTCTGCACAGCGAGCTTGGCCGCGCGAGCGGCGGCCCGGCGTTCGGCTCTCGTCTGCGTGGTGCGAGTGCCTTCCGTTCGCACCAGCCCCTGCGTGACGACCAGGTTGATCACGCCGATCAGCAGGATGATGATGAACAGGATCCACGCCAGCGCGGCCGCACGCCCGAAGTTCCACTCGCCCCAACCGATGTTGTAGAGCCAGAGGGTGATCGTGAGCCACTGCGAGTTCGGGCCGCCGGTGCCGTACTGGTCGTACATGCGCGGCTCGTCGAAGATCTGCAGTCCGCCGATGGTCGAGGTGATGATCACGAAGATCAGCGTCGGTCGGAGGCTCGGCACGGTGATCGAGAAGAACTGACGCGGCTTGCTGGCCCCGTCGACGGTGGCGGCCTCGTAGTAGTCGCGCGGGATGGCCTGCATGGCGGCCAGGAGGATCAGGGTGTTGTAGCCGGTCCAGCGGAAGTTGACCATCGTGGCGATCGCGATGTGGCTGGCGAACGCGTCCGAGTGCCACTGGACGGCGGGCAAGCCGAGGTCTTGGAGGATCGAGTTGACGAGGCCGTACTGGTCGCCGAACAGGTTGCTGAAGATGAGGGCGACGGCGACGGGGGCCATCACATACGGGACGAGCACGCCCATGCGCCAGAAGGTCTTGGCGCGGATGTTCTGGTCGAGCATCGCGGCGATGAAGATCGCGGCGATCAGCTGGGGGATCGACGACAGCAGGAAGATGCTGAAGGTGTTGCGCAGGGCGATCCAGAACTTGGGGTTGCCGAGGATCCAGCCGTATTGCTCGAACCCGATGAACTCGCCCGAGTTGCGGACGAGGTCCCAGTCCATGAACGAGATGACCGCCGTGTAGGCGATCGGGAACAGGCCGACGATCGCGAACAGGATGAAGAACGGCGAGATGTAGAGATACGGAGAGAGCTTCAGATCCCATCGGCTCATCCGATGGCCGAACGCGATGCGCTTGACCGAGCGCGGGGGCTCGGGGCTCTCGCTCCGCCGGCTGGGGGCCTTCGGCGGGGTGGTTGTCGCGGTCACGACGGTCCTCGTTTCATGCGTGCGATGCGGCGGGGTAGAGCCGGTCGGGGTGCGCACCCTCCCCGGCGTACGTGGTGCTCACGCACGCGGGGTCAGGCGCGCACCCTCCCGGTGGGGGCGTGTCAGCCGATCAGGTCGACTTCGGAGACCCACTGGTCCCACGAGGTCTGGGCGTCCTGCGTCCCGTCCTCGACGCGGGTCAGCGCCTGCTGCATCGCGTCGTTGATCTGGAAGTAGTACTCGCCCTTGAACGGCGACACCGTCACGGCGGTGGCGCGGTCGCTGAGGATCGTGCCGACCGGGGCGTCGTTGAAGTACGCGTTGGTGGCCTCGAGCAGCGTCGGGTCGGTCAGCGCCTCGTTCTGGCTCGGGAAGGTACCGGCCTCTTCGAAGGCCTTGACCTGCTGCTCGGGAGCGGTCAGCCAGTCGGCGAGAGCCTGCGCGGCCTCGACGTTCTCACCGTTGCCGGGCACGGTCAGGTACGAGCCGCCCCAGTTGCCGCCGCCGTTCGGGAAGACATCGGCGATGTCCCAACCCGTGGTGTCGGGTGCGTTGCCCTCGATGACACCGAGCATCCAGCCGGGGCAGAGCATCGTGGCGAAGGCGCCGTTGGAGAGCCCGGCGAACCAGTCGTCCGACCACTGACCGAGGTGGGCCGACTGGTCGGCGCTGGCGTCGAGGACCTGGTTGTAGACCTCCGAGACCTCGGGGTTCTCGGTCGCGATGATCTCGCCGGTCTCCGGGTCTTCGTAGGCTGCGGGGAGCTGGTTGACCATGCCCTGGTACGTGCCGCCGGCGGAGTCGAAGAACGCGTTGCCGGTGGCCTCCACGTACTGGGCCCCGAGGTCGAAGTAGGTCGACCAGTCACCCTCGAGCAGCGCGGCGACCTCGTCGCGGTCGGTGGGCAGGCCGGCCTCGGCGAACAGGTCGGAGCGGTAGCAGACACCCTCCGGCCCGATGTCGGTGCCGTATCCGATGAGGTTGCCGTCGGCGTCGGTGGCCGCTTCGACCTTCCAGTCCAGCCAGCGGTCGGTCAGGTCGGCGGGGACCGGGGCGAGCAGGTCGGAGTACTCCATGACCTCGGGCAGCCAGTCGACCTCGATGGCCTCGATGTCGGCGAGGCCCGTCTTGCCGAGCTTCTGGAAATAGTTGGCGCGGGCGTCGTTCGAGGTGGCGGCGCGGTTGTGGACGATCGTGATGTTCGGGTTCTCGTCCATGTACTCCTGGAGGAGTTCGTCGGTGTAGCCGAAGTCGTTGAACGTGGCGATCGTCAGTTCGATCTCCTCGTCCCCCGAACCGCTGCTGGACGAGTCCGATCCGCCGGCACAGCCGGCGAGGACGAGGGCGGTGGCGGAAGCCGCGGCCGCCGCGACAGCGGTGCGGCGCATGGCGCGTGATTTCACGGGTCACTCCTTTGTGTGAATGGACGTGCTTGCTTGGTGACTCCTCGGAAGGCCGCGCTGCATTCTCATGAGAGCGCTCTCACCGATTGACACGAGACGCTACGGGAGCGCTCTCATGATGTCAAGAGAGCGCTCCCACGCACCAGATCACGGTTTCATCACGGCCCCCGTGAGGACGTTCGACCGTCGTATGCGCGACGGGGGATGCTTAGGCGTCGCGCCGGCCCCGCCGGGGCTGAAGAAGAGGGAGAACGTCGCCGTCGCGCAATTTCAACGGGGTGAGCAGCCGCGCGAGACCGAGGGCGAGGAAGCCCGCGAGCATCTTGTCGGCGAGCGAGGCGAGGAAGTTCACCGAGAACAGCGCCAGCCACATTCCCTGAGCGGCACGCAACGTGGCGACGTAGGCATCGGTCGCGTGCCCGGAGCCATCGCCGTCGTAGAGAAAGCCGTTCAGCGGGACCGCGACGAGCGTGCACGCCAGCGCGACCAGCACGTTGAGCAGGATGAACCGCGGGATCGTCCGCGCGAATCCCCGCATGCCGTACCCCCACAGCACCGCGCCGGTCGCATTGACCAGCCCGAACACGACGGTCTCTGGCGAAGTGACGATCGCCCCGAGCGCGTTCGTGGCGAGTCCCACGACCACGCCGTACCAGGGCCCGAGGACGAAGGCGGTGGTCGCCGTGCCGATCATGTCGAGGAACAGCGGCAACGAGAGTGCCTGGTGCACCGTCGTACCGAAGAGGTTCAGGAACACCGAACCCACCATGATGGCCACCATCAGGCTCGTCCGGAGCGTCGCGACGCTGGGTCCCTCTCCCGGGCCGCCGCCGGGCTGCTCACCCTTCGAAGGGACGGCGACCGACCGATTCTGCACGCTCGGTCGCCAGCGCGTGCCGACGTCGTCACCGGCGCTGCGCCATGCCGTCGCGTCCCGTGCTCCGGCGGACAGACCATCGTCGCGGCCCGAGTCGGGAAAAGCCCCCGAAGAAGGGTCGCGCGGGTGCGACGCAGGCTCCGCGGACACCGGGTCGCCGACCGGACCCGCCATCCCTCCGGTGGATCGGCCACCGTCGGGCTCCCGCCCCTGCCTCGTTCCGGTCGCCGCATCCGGGTCCGACGTGGGCGCCGGCGCCACCCTCGGGTCGGCCTCCGTCGCGACCGAGGAGGCGTCCGCTCGGGCGTCGAGGCATCGTCGCCGCCAGCGGGCAGCCGCGTCCTCGTCACCGCCGAGCGCGGTGACGATCTCGCCGACCAGGTCGGCCTTGATGCGCCGGCGTCCCGGCCGGAAGACGTCATACACCGTGGACCGGGCGATCCTCGCGCTGGCCGGGCTCGCCCCGTCCGCTTCCCTCCGGCGAGCGATACGCGTGGCGATCTCGGCATATGAGACATCGCCGGATTCGATCCGCAATCGCTGGAGGTCGGCGGCGATCGCGTCGAAAGGCGCCCGCCCCGTTGCGCGCCCACCCTGTTGGTCTGTCATCGTGCCCCCCGGCAGTCCGTGGACAGATGCTACGTCACCGAACAGACACCGCCGCCACCGCCCGCACCGCCACGGCGTGCGGTGGGGAGCCACGCCTCATCACGGATGTGTACGGAACTGTCCGGATTCGCGTCGCGATTCGGGGCCGCGCCAGGCGATCACGTTGACTTGACGCTGTCGCCGTGGGCGCCGGGACAGACGGTTGGGGAGCGTGATGCTCGTCCGTCGAAAGCGCCGCGGCGACGACGACTGCCCGGCGCCCCGACGCGTCGGCAGCGGAGGCGCCGGCTGTCTGGGGGGACGAAGAGGCCTCCGGCAGGGTGTGGCCGCGGCGGGGGGCTGCGGCCACACCCTCTCCCCCTGCCGCGGCACGCGCGGAAGGCGCCCGCGCCGATAGGATGGTGCCGATCCCCTGCCCGCGACATCCGGAGCCTCGTATGCCCACCATCGTCGTCGACGTCATGCCCAAGGCCGAGCTGCTGGACCCGCAGGGGAAGGCCGTCTCCGGGGCCCTCGACCGCCTCGGCATCTCGGATTTCTCCGATGTGCGCATCGGCAAGCGCTTCGAACTCACCGTCGACGGCGAGGTCACCGACGAGGTCCTCGCTTCGGCCCGCAAGGTCGCAGACGAGATCCTGTCGAACTCCGTGATCGAAGACGTGGTGGGTGTCGAGGTGGTCGAGTGACCGCCCGCATCGGGGTCATCACGTTCCCGGGCTCCCTCGACGACGCCGACGCACGCCGCGCCGTCCGCATGGCCGGCGCCGAACCGGTCGCTCTGTGGCACGGCTCCCACGACCTCGACGGAGTCGACGCCCTCGTCCTACCCGGCGGCTTCAGCTACGGCGACTACCTGCGCGCGGGAGCGATCGCCGCCCACGCGCCGATCATGGCCGACGTCAAAAGCGCCGCCGCGGCCGGCATGCCCATCCTCGGCATCTGCAACGGCTTCCAGATGCTCGTCGAGGCACACCTGTTGCCGGGCGGACTCATCCGCAACGCGCACCAGCAGTTCATCCGACGCGACCAGCGGCTGCGCGTGGAGAACGTCGACACGGCATGGACCTCTCAGTTCACCCCCGAGCAGGAGATCGTCATCCCGCTCAAGAACGCCGACGGCGGCTACACCGCCGATGCCGACACCCTCGCCCGCATCGAGGGCGAAGGCCAGGTGGCGTTCCGGTACCTGGGCGTCAACCCGAACGGGTCCCTCAACGACATCGCCGGGCTCACCAACGAACGCGGCAACGTCGTCGGGCTCATGCCACATCCCGAACACGCCGTCGAAGCGGGATTCGGACCCGACACGAAGGTCGCGATGCGATCCGGCATCGACGGTCTGACGTTCTTCACGTCGGCCGTCTCCGCCCTGGTGGCCTCCGCCGCCTGACACCGACCCGCGGATGCTCCTCGCCCGCCTCAGACGGTGCCGGCGGGTGGCCAGACGCCGATGATGATCGCCATCACCACGACCGTCACCAGCTCGTGCGCGATGTTCAAGACCGTGAGTGACGTCGGACGCCCCTCGAACGCGTCGTGGGTGATGAACCGTGCGGCGGTGAAACCGGCCCACAAGATCACCGAGGTCACCAGCGTCGCCCACAGGTAGCCGCCACCGGAGAAGTGCCAGACGATCGTCGCCGCACCCGCGAGCACCCAGGCGGTGATGAAGCTCACGATCACCGTCGTGATGATCGCCCACAGCGCCGAGGCACTCGGGCGATCCAGGTCGACGTTCGCAAGCGTCGACCAGCGCGTACCGAACACGCCACGGGCGTACCAGATCGACCCGACCACCATGCTCGACGCCGTCGCGAGCAACACCGCCCAGTAGTTGATCTCCGGAACAGTCATCTCGGCCTCCTCCTGCGGCGCCGACAGCGCCTTCGGCGTGAGCGTATCGCCCGGGTGCGCGGGCCGCACCCACCTCGCCGACAACGCGCGATAGCGTGGCCGCGTGACTACCGGCCCCACCCCCCTCGTCGTCAGCGTCCCCACCGAACAACTCGCCGCCGACATCCAACCGCTTCCCGACGGTGTCGACGTCGTGATCTGGCCCATGGACGGCCCGGCGCCCCGCGACCGTTTCGACATGGTCGTGCCGCCCTACATGTCGATGTCATCGGTCCTCGACCACCTCGCCGGCCTCGAGGTCGGCCTGGTGCAGTCGCAGTCGATCGGATACGACGGGGTCGACCGCCTCATCCCCGCAGGCATGCGGTTCGCGAACGCGTCCAGTGTCCACGAGACCTCGACCGCCGAACTCGCAGTCGGGCTCGCGATCGCCGCGCAACGCGGCATCGACCGGTTCGCACGCACCCAGGCACACGGGCAGTGGGAGCCGTTTGTCGCCCCGAGCCTGGCCGACCGGCGCGTGATGGTGCTCGGATACGGCGGCGTCGGCAAAGCCATCGCCGCGCGCCTGTCGGGCTTCGAGGTCGAGATCGTGCCGGTCGCATCACGCGCGCGGGACGAAGACGGCGTCGCGGTGCACGGCGTCGACGAGCTGCCCGAGCTGTTGCCCACCACCGACATCGTCATCACCTCGCTACCGGGTGGCGAGGCGACCCGGCACATCATCGACGACGCGTTCCTCACGGCCCTTCCCGACGACGCGCTGATCGTGAACGTCGGCCGTGGCCCGCTGATCGACACCGACGCCCTCGTCGATCACGTCACACGAGAGCGCATCCGAGCGGCGCTCGACGTGACCGACCCCGAACCGCTTCCCTCCGACCATCCGCTGTGGACCTTGCCGGGCGTGCTGATCGTTCCGCATGTCGGCGGTGCGACGACCGCGATGACACCGCGCATCACCCGTCTCGTGCGGACCCAGATCGAACGGCTCGCCGCCGGCGAACCCCCGCTGAACGTCGTCTTCGGCGACTGACGCGGGCGCCGTCGATACCCACCACCGGGTCGGCGCTTCGGAGTTCCGTCCGCCGGGCCGGTCTCAGAGCAGGATCAGAACGCCCGCGACGGCGGAGACGGCAGCCAACACGATCGCGATCCCGATCAACACCACGTGCACACGGTAGAACGCAGTGCGCCGACCGCTCTCGTCGGTCGCGCGTGCGTCGTTCGCGATCCTCGGGTAGAACCGCGGCCACACGACGGCGTTGAACAGCGCGTTGGCCAACAGCACGACAGCGGCGAGGATCTCCACACGCCCACGCTACCTCCGCCGGCTCTCCGCTGCGGCCGGCGTTCCCGCCCGCTCCGCGCCGCCCACAGTGAACAACACAGGAGATTCGAGCAGCAGACGCGTCACTCGGGGGCCGCACGCGGGTTCCGCCGCAAAATCTCCTGTCCTGTTCGCACCCGAGGCGTCAAGGCGACGGCGTCGACCCCGGGGCCCGGGCCGGCCGACCATCTGTCGCGCGCCCCTCGTGGCCGTTCTGCCGCGCCTGCCTTCGGCATGCCGTCGACAACACAGGAGATTCGAGCCGACCGGGCCGAGAACGCCCCTCCCCGGCCCATCTGCCGCCGGATCTCCTGTGTTGTCGACATCGGTGGCGGGCGTCGGGTCGAAGAGAGAGGGCGCGCGGCGTGCATCAGCGGGTGTCGATGTCGGCGCCCGACCACAGGTCACCGCACTCCACCCGGATCACGCCGTGCGTGCGCAGGTAAAGCCGTGCACCGTCGTCACCCGCGACCGACTCCGCCAGCGCCGGTGCGTGCTCGGCGCCGATGAGCACGGGATGACCAGGCGCACCGTCGTAGGTCGCCTGCACCAGGGCCGTTGAGAGGTCGGCGTCGGCCGCGGCGACGACACGGCGGACCGCCGAGGGTGGGGCGTCGGGGACGTCGACGGGCAGGATCACGACGGCCGCGGGACGGACCGGTCCCGGCGGTACGACCGCCGCGGGACGGACCGGTCCCGGCGGCACGGCGGCCGCGAGACCTGCGCGCAGCGTCGCCGACAGCCCGTCCGCCCACGCCGCCGCCGTCACGACCTCGGCGCCGGGCGGCACGAGCGCGGCGACCTCGTCACCTCGTGCGCCGACCGCGACGAGCACTCTGCCGCACCCTCCACGGCGGAGCGTGTCGACGGCACGTTCGACCCATGGCGTCCCCGCCGCATCGCGCGCAAGTCCTTTCGGCCCACCGAACCGGGTGCCCGCGCCTGCGGCGAGCACCAAGCCCACGATCGGCGCGGCGGGTTCGTCCATGGCGTCGAAGCGTAGCGCGCCTGAAACACGACGGGGGTACCGTGACCGCATGCTGGGCTTGGGAACCGAGGCACACCGGCGCCTGCGTGCGGGCGAGCGCCTGGGCGTCGTCACCGTGATCGGGGTGCCCGGGAGCGCCCCCCGCGGGGTCGGCGCGTCGATGGCGGTCACCGCGAGTGGCGAGGTGATCGGCTCGATCTCCGGCGGATGTGTCGAAGCGGATGCGGTCGTGCTGGCCCGCCTCGCGCTCTCCACCGACTCGGCGCACCGCGCGACCTACGGGCTCACCGACGACGATGCCCCGGCCGCGGGCCTCGCCTGCGGCGGGCGTATCGAGGTCCTCGCCTATCCGGTCGCCTTCGAGGACCCCGTCGTCGGCGAGGTGCTCGAGCAAGAGGACGCCGACCGGGCGATCACGATCGGTCTGGTCGTCGACGGCCCGGATGCCGGACGCGCGTTCACGGCGCACGATGCCCACGGCCTCCCCGCCGCCGTCGCGGCGGACCTCGCCCGAGCGGCTCTGCTCCGCGAGAACCGCCGCGTCACGCCGCGCGAGGCGCTCACCCCCTCACCCAGCGCCCTCGCCTCACCGAGCGAACTCACCTCACCGGATGCGCCGACGACACCCCGAGCCGCGCCCGGCACCACCCGGGCGCACGAGGACGGACGGGCGACCCCCGTCCCCCACGGGGCACATCTGCCGGAGGTGGTCGCCCTCAGCAGGGCTCCACGTCCACGACTGATCATCGCGGGCGGCGGCGAGCATGCCGCGGCGCTGTGCCGGGTGGCCACGGCGGCCGGGTTCACGGTGACGGTGGTCGACATGTGGGAGGTCCTCGTCACGAAGGAGCGCTTCCCGGAGGCGGCCCACCGCGTCGTCGCGCCACCCCACGAATACCTCGCCGGCCAGGGCCCGGAGGACATCGATCTGCGCACCGCGGTGTGCATCCTGACCCACGACGAACGGCTCGACATCCCGGCACTGGAGGCGGCGCTGGCGCTGCCGATCGGCTTCGTCGGCGCCCTCGGCGCCCGCCGCACGGTCGCCCGGCGCACGCACCTGCTCGTCGAGCGGGGGGTCCCGGATGAGGCCGTCGCGCGCATCCACATGCCTCTCGGCCTCGACCTCGGCGGCCACTCCCCAAACGAGACCGCGATCGCGGCGCTGGCCGAGATCGTCGCCGCCCGCCACGGCGGCACCGGGGCGCCGCTACGGGAGACGAAGGGACCCCTGCATGACACGCGTGGCCGCTCCCGAAAGCCGGTGGTCTCGGCCGGGGAGAGCATCGCACGCTCGTGCTAATCTGCCGCGCAACGCGGTCCTATCAACCATGGCCTCTCGGCCGAACACCGGATGTCCGGGTGGTACAGGGCGGGGAACCAGCGCATCCGACGCCGCCCGCCCCGAGGAGAGATCATGGCCGCCACCCCCAGTCCCGTCGACAAGTCCCAGGCCGGGATCGACGCCCGCCAGTATCACATCGGCGTCGCCCCCGGCGAGGTGTCGACTGTCGCCCTGCTGCCCGGAGACCCCTTCCGCGTGCCGTTGGTCGCCGAGTTCCTGACGGACGTCCGAGAGGTCGCGCACAACCGCGAACACCGCACGATGACCGGCTCCTACAAGGGCCGGCGCATCACGGCGACATCCACCGGGATGGGTTGCCCGTCGACGGCGATCGCCGTCGAAGAGCTCGCCCGCGTGGGCGTGACCAGCGTCATCCGTGTCGGGTCCTCGGCCGGTCTGCAGGCTGGGATCGTTCCGGGCGACCTTCTGGTGAGCGAGGGCAGCTACCGCATGGACGGCACCACCGACGCTTACCTCCCGCGCGGGTTCCCGTCGGTGCCCGATGCCGAGCTGACACTCGCGCTGACGCGGAATGCCGAGCGGATCGCCGCAGCCGCCGGCTCACATGCCTACACCGGCATCAGTACGTCGAGTGACGCGTTCTATGCCGAGACCCCCGAATTGATCGGGCAGTTGAACGGCATGGGCATCCTGAACATGGAGATGGAGGCGTCGGCGATGTACGTCATCGCGCGTCTCCGGGGGATGCGCGCGGGGATGGTGTGCGCGGCATCCAGCAACCTCGTCGACGGCGCCTCGGTCTACGGCGACACGAAGCAGGCGCTGAGGGACGGCTGGATGCGCTCCATCGAAGCCGCCCTGGACACCGCGGTCGAGCTCGCCCTCTGATCCGGCGCGGGGTGCGCACGGGGGGTCGGGATGTGCGCGAGCCCGCGGGTCTGCCACCACCCGGCACGTGTCGGCACCGGAGCGAGGACACGCGGGCGCGTGCGGTGGGGGTTGCGCGCACGAAACACCGACGTAATGCCGCGGTGGTTGACTTCCCTGCACCTGTTCATGTGATCAACATCCCGAGGCTCCAGTGGACATCACGACCATCCGCGACTTCCGCGCCGCGCGCACGGACGCCGACCTCGCCCTGGCTCCCGGGGAGACGTTCATGGCGGGCGGAACATGGCTGATGAGCGAGCCGCAGCCCGCGACGACCGGGTTCGTCGATCTCACCACGATGGGATGGCCCGACCTGGAGATCACCGACGCCGGCCTGCGGATCGGTGCCACGTGTACCATCGCCCGCTTGGTGCGATGGGCGCAGCAGGAGGCCCCGGCGCCGTGGATCTCCGCGCCTCTGGCCGTCGACGCGGCGAACGCGCTGCTGGCCTCGTTCAAGATCTGGAACACCGCCACGGTCGGCGGGAACGTCTGCCGGTCGTTCGCCGCGGCGGGGATGGTCTCGCTCTCGGTCGCCCTCGACGGGGTCGCCGTGATCTGGACACCCGAACCGGATGCCGCCGGTGTCTTCGTCGAACGCCGAGAGCCGGTCGCCGACATCGTCGTCGGCAACGGCGTGAACACCCTCGCCCGGGGTGAGATCCTGCGGGCGATCGAGATCCCGGACTCCGCCCTGCGGTCGCAGGCCGTTCTGAAGAAGATCGCCCTGGCCGAGCACGGCCGCTCCGGTGCGGTCGTCACCGGGCGGATCGACCCCGACGGGTCCGCCGTGTTCGCCGTCACCGCCGCGACGGCCGCACCGACGGTGTGGCGGTTCCCGCACCTTCCCGGCGAACCCACGCTGACCGATGCCGTCGCCGACGCATCGGGCTACTACACCGACCCGCTCGGTGCCGCCGACTGGCGTCGCGGGGTCAGCGTCGAGCTGGCGCGGCGCGTGCGGACTCAGCTGGAGGACGCAGCGTGAAGATCGACGTCAACGGCTCGGCGATCGAGGTCGACCCCGCCCCGGGCCAGTGCCTGCGCACCCTTCTCCGTGAACACGGTCACACGGAGGTGAAGAAGGGATGCGACGCCGGCGACTGCGGCGCCTGCAGTGTGCTCGTCGACGGTGAGCCGGTGCACTCGTGCATCATCCCCGCCGCCCGCATGGAGGGACGCACCGTCACCACCGCAGCCGGCCTCGCCCCCGCCGACGAGTTGCACCCGGTGCAGGAGGCGCTCGTGGAGAACTTCGGGTTCCAGTGCGGGTTCTGCACGCCCGGCATGGCCGTGACCGCATCCACCCTGTGCGACCACGACCTCGACGACCTCGACCGACGGATGAAGGGCAACCTCTGCCGTTGCACCGGCTACCGGCCGATCCGCGAGTCGATCCGGGAGGCGGTCCTCGGCCCGGTGCGCGAAACCGGCCGCGCCGTGCAGCCCCAAACCTCCACCCCCTCCGCAGCCTCCACCACCACCCGGACCGTGTCCCAAAATGCGTCCGCAAACGCCCCCCAAACCGACCGAAAGTGGGACACGCACCAGGCCGCCGGGGGATCCGCCGCCGGGGGATCCGGGACCGGGGGATCCGGCGCCGGGGTGGGGCGCTCGGCGCGGCCGGAGGCGGCGCGCCGGGTGGTGCAGGGGCGCGAGCCGTACACGTTCGATGACCAGGCGACCGGTGCGTTGGTGCTGAAGGTCGTGACCTCCCCAGTGGCGCACGCGCGCATCCGCTCGATCGACACGTCGGCGGCCCTCGCGATCCCCGGCGTCGTCGCCGTCTACACGCACGAAGACGCCCCCGCGACCCGCTACTCGTCGGCTCGGCACGAACACCGCACCGACGACCCCGACGACATGCGGATGCTCGACGACGTCGTGCGGCACATCGGCCAGCGGGTCGCGGCCGTCGTCGCCGAAACCTCCACCGCAGCGGATGCGGCGGTCGCCGCGGTGGTCGTGGACTACGACGAGCTTCCGGCCGTGTTCGAGCCGGAAGCGGCGCGGAGCCCCGGGGCGCCCCTGCTGCATCCCGACCGCACACCGGAGGACCGGGTCGCAGAGGCGTCGCGGAATGTCGTCGCCTCGGCGCACAAGACGGTAGGTGCCGACCCCGATGCCGCGCTCGCCCACAGCGCCGTGACCGTCACCGGCACCTGGCAGACCTCACGCGTCTCGCACGCGCAACTCGAGACGCACGGCGCGATCGGATGGCTGGATGACGACGGCCGTCTCGTCATCCGTTCCTCCACCCAGGTGCCTTTCCTCACGCGCGACGAACTGTGCCACGTGCTCGATCTCGACCCCGAAACGGTGCGTGTGTACGCGCCGCGCGTGGGAGGAGGTTTCGGCGGCAAGCAGGAGATCTTCACGGAAGACCTGGTCGCCCTCGCCGTCTTGCGCACCGGACGGCGCGTGGCATACGAGTTCTCCCGCACCGACCAGTTCCAGCGCGCGTCGGTGCGGCATCCGATGCGGGTGTCGGTCACCCTCGGGGCCACCGAGGCGGGCGAGCTGACGGCGATGACCATCGACGTGTTGAGCGACACCGGCGCTTACGGCAACCACGCGATCGGCGTGATGTTCCACGCCGTGGCCGAATCGCAGATGCTCTACCGCTGTCCGGCCCGCCGCATCGACGCGGAGGCGGTCTATACGAACAACGTGCCCTCGGGGGCGTTCCGCGGCTACGGGCTGGGCCAGGTGATCCTGGGCGTGGAGTCGGCGATGGACATGCTCGCCGAGCGACTCGGCATCGACCCGTTCGATCTTCGGCGCCTGAACGCGGTGCGCGAGGGCGACGAGCTGCAGGACGACCACCCGCACGACGACGTCGCCTGGGGCAGCTACGGCCTCGACCAGTGCCTCGATCTCGCGCAGGACGCGCTGCGCCGCGGCAACGGTGTCGACGCGCCCGCCGGGTGGAAGGTCGGCGAGGGGATGGCCGCGTCGATGATCTCGACGATGGCTCCGCGCGGGCACATCGCCCACGCGACGGTGACCGTCACGCCCGCGGGGACGTACCTGCTGGGCGTCGGCACGGCCGAGTTCGGCAACGGCACCTCGACGGTGCACCGCCAGATCGCGGCAGACGTGTTCGCCGCGCCGGCCGAGAAGGTGCAGCTGTGGCAGGCCGACACGGATGCGGTCGAGCACGACACCGGCGCCTTCGCGTCGGCGGGGACGACCGTCGCCGGCAAGGCGCTCTACGCCGCATGCCTCGCGCTGCGGGACCGCATGCTCGCGCTCGCGGCATCCCTCACCGGTACCTCCGCCGACGACGCCGCGGTGACACCGGATGGGGTGACCACCGCGGAGCGCGTCGTGTCGTTCGCCGAGCTCGTCGCGGCGGCCACGGACGACGAGCGACGTCCGGAGGGTCTGATCGCGGAAGGATGGGAGCGCGGCGACATCCGCTCCCTCGCCTTCAACGTGCACGCCGTCCGTGTCGCGGTCGACCCGTCGACCGGATCGGTGGCGGTGTTGCAGAGCATCCAGGCCGCCGACGCGGGCTTCGTCATCAACCCGGCCCAGTGTCGCGGACAGATCGAGGGCGGCGCCGCCCAAGGGCTCGGTAGCGCCCTGTACGAGGAGGTGCTCGTCGAGGACGGGCGCGTGGTGAACCCGGTGTTCCGCACCTACCGGGTGCCGCAGATGGCCGACATCCCCGACACCGAGGTGTACTTCGCCGAGACCCACGACGCCCTCGGCCCGTTCGGCGCCAAGTCGATGAGCGAGTCGCCGTACAACCCGGTCGCACCCGCGGTCGGGAACGCGATCGCCCGTGCGCTCGGCGAGCGCCCGTTCCACCAGCCGTTCACGCGCGAACGGGTGTGGCGTCTCGCGCAGCGCGATGCGCAGTCGGGCTAAGGTGATGCGGTGCCCGCCAGCGACCAGCCCGCCTCGATCGATCAGCTGATCGGCGACCGTCTCGGGCGCGCGATCCGCGAAGCCCGGTCGGAGCGCAAACTGTCGATGCGGGCCCTGGCGACGGCCGCCGAGATCAGCCAGCCCTTCCTCAGCCAGATCGAGAGCGGGCAGACGATGCCTTCCCTCATCACGCTGTACCGGATCGCGAACGCGCTCGAGATGTCGCCGTCGGCGTTGCTCCCGGCCGACCCGGATCCCGAGGTCGTGCACGTCTCGCGTGCAGCCGAGGCACGGTGGGTGCCGATCTCCGAGGAGCCCGACACCGCCCACACGCGCGTGATCCATGCCGGCGCGACGTCGTTGCAGGAGTACCGCATCGAACCCGGCGAGCGCGTCGGCGACTGGTTCGAATCCGACGGCGAGGTCGTGCACTACGTCATCGAAGGCTCGCTCGCATTGGAGATCGAGGGCCTGGGCGTGTGGGAGCTGAGCGAGGGGGATGCGGTCGCACACCCGGGCGCGCTCCGGAACCGCTGGCAGTCGCGTGGCGACGGCTCGGCCCGCGTCGCGCTGATCTACACCGCCGGCTCCTGACACCGACCGCCGGCGCCGACATCACCGGCCGACGTCGGCAACTCCTCAACCTCGGCCGCGAGAGCAAGTCTCCCCCTGGGACAGAGGCCGTTTCTCACCGGACATGAGGAGTTCGCGGCGAGGCGCTCCACGCGTCGCTCCATACCGTGTCGGGCGCGGGGTGTCGACTCCTCGTCTCGGGCGCGGATCGTCCGTAGGTTGGACGCATGGCGCGAGACGAGCATCGGCCGGAGGAGCTCTACACCGGTCCCATCGATCTGCCCGGGCTGCGCGAGCTCGCCGAGGCGGAGTCCGAGGTCGACCACCCGGAGATCTCCTACGACGAACAGCGGTATCCGGCGCGCCCGCGCCGGTTGCGGCCGCGGGATCAGTTGCGTCGTGGTGGGGTGCGACGGCGCGCGACGGATCCGCGCACGGCGAACGGCACGAACCCGAGGTATGTCGACTGGTTGGTGAACCAGTCGATGCTGCACGACGCCGACGTGCTCGCGCGTGAGGTGTCGGGACAGCCGGCGATGTGGCGCAACCCCTATGCGAGGCCGGATGCGCGACGTGCGATCGCGACGACCGATGTGTGGTTCACGGCGTATCCGATCTCGCTCATCACCCGTCCGGGCCAATCGTTCCTCGCGGCGCTCGGGGAAGAGGAGTTGTGGGCGACGTTCGAACGGATCGGCATCACGGCGATCCACACCGGGCCGGTCAAGCGTGCCGGCGGGATCGCCGGTTGGGTCGACACACCCAGCGTCGACGGGCACTTCGACCGCATCAGCACACAGATCGACCCCACGTTCGGCACCGATGACGAGTTCCGCGCGCTGTGCGATGCCGCCGAACACCACGGCGGCAGCATCATCGACGACATCGTTCCGGGGCACACGGGCAAAGGCGCCGACTTCCGTCTGGCCGAGATGGGGTTCCGCGACTATCCCGGCATCTACCACATGGTCGAGATCCAACCGGAGGACTGGGGACTCCTCCCGGAGGTGCCCGACGGGGTCGACAGCGTCAACCTCGACCCCGACACCGAGCACGAACTCGCCGAGCGCGGCTACATCATCGGGGCCTTGCAGCGCGTCATCTTCTACACCCCGGGGGTGAAGGAGACCAACTGGAGCGCGACCGCTCCGGTCGCCGGGCCCGACGGTGTCACCCGCCGATGGGTGTACCTGCACTATTTCAAGCAGGGCCAGCCCTCCATCAACTGGCTGGATCCCACATTCGCCGGGATGCGCCTGGTGATCGGCGACGCGCTGCATTCGCTGGGCGAGCTGGGGACGACCGCGTTGCGTCTCGATGCGAACGGCTTCCTCGGGGTGGAAAAGAGCGCGGAGGGGCTACCGGCGTGGTCGGAGGGGCATCCGCTCTCCCACGCGGCGAACCACATCATCGGCGGCATGGTGCGCAAGGTCGGAGGCTTCACCTTCCAAGAGCTGAACCTGACGATGGAGGACATCCGTGACACCGGTGCGGTCGGGGCGGACCTGTCGTACGACTTCGTCGGACGCCCGGGGTACCACCACGCGCTGGCGACCGGCCAGACGGAGTTCCTGCGACTGGCCCTGACCACGTCCCTCGAGCTCGGTGTCGAGCCGGTGCAGCTGGTGCACGGCCTGCAGAACCACGACGAGCTCACCTACGAGCTCGTGCACTGGGCGACCCGGCACGCCGAAGACGTCTATCGGTTCCGCGGCGGGGAGATCACCGGTGGAGAGCTCGCCGAGCTCGTCCGCGCGGAGCTCACCGAGAGCCTGACCGGCACCGCCGACTACAACCGGGTGTTCACGCAGAACGGCATCGCCTGCACGACGACGTCGCTCATCGCCGCGACCCGCGGCTTTGCGACCTTGGATGACATCGCCGACACCGACGTGCCGACGATCCGCGACGCGCACCTGCTGCTGTGCGCATACAACGCCTGGCAGCCGGGTGTCTTCGCCCTGTCGGGGTGGGATCTCACCGGGATGCTGACGGTGGCCCCCACCGAGGTCGCGGACCTGGTCGCATCCGGTGACACCCGGTGGATCGAACGCGGTGCGCACGACCTGCTCGACGCCGCACCGCAGGCGACGGGCTCGGCGGCCGGGATGCCGCGGGCTCGCGCACTGTATGGCCCGCTGCCCACACAGTTGGCCGATCCGGAGTCGTTCGCGTCGCGGCTGAGCGGTGTGCTGGAGTTGCGTCGCCGGCACGGGATCGCGACGGCCACGCAGGTCGACATCCCGCAGGTCGCGCATGCGGGGATGCTCGTGCTGGTGCATCGTCTGGACGACGGCGATGCCGATGCCCAGGCCCCCCTGCAGGTGACGGTGCTGAACTTCGCCGCGGAAGCGACCGAGGGAACGGTGCATTCGGAGCACCTGACCCCCGGGTGCGAGGTCGTCGATGGCGCCAGCGGCGAGGCCGTTGGCCACGTCGACGACCTCCACAGCTTCTCGGTGTCGTTGGCGCCGTATGGGGCGATGTTCCTGCTTCTGGATGCCCCGGAGGCTCCCGTCGGGTAGCGGGGGCCGGCGTGCTGTCGCGGGTCAGTCCGCGTTGCGGAACGTGAGCGCGGCGTCGATGCCCGCGAGGGGCACGGGGAGCCAGTCGGGGCGGTTCCGGGCCTCGTAGATCGACTCGTAGACGGCCTTGTCGAGCACGAGCGCACGCAGCAGGGTGCCGTCGAGGTCTGCGGAGCCGGCCGCCGTGGCGTAGGCGTCGATGAAGGTCTCCTGACAGGCGGCGGCCCACGCCCCGCCGTCCGGCCCGCCGCCGACGGCTCCGGCGTAGTCGAACGAGCGCAGCATCCCGGCGACGTCGCGCAACGGCAGATCCGGGGTCGCGCGCTCGGTCATCGGGCGCAGCGGCTCGCCTTCGAAGTCGACGAGGCGCCAGCCGCGGCCGGGCACGGCGAGCACCTGGCCGAGGTGCAGGTCGCCGTGGATGCGCTGGAGCTGCGGCCAGGGGTCTTCGAGCGCGGCACGGTAGACCTCGTCGACGGCCTCGACACGGTCGGCGAGCGCGGGCACCTCGGACGCGGCGATCCGCAGCCGGCGCCGCCACGCCGACCCGATCGTCGCGACGACATCCGGCCCGGCCTCGGTCGTCTCGAGGGTGACGCTGAGGGCGCCGTGCACGCCGGCGACGGCGATCGCGAGGTCGCGGGCGGCGTCGGTGAAATCGCGTCCCTCGCGGGCGGCCTCGAGCGCCGTGGTCCACCCGTCCTGCGCCCCCGGCAGGAATTCCTGTGCGAAGCCGAGCGTGCCGTGGGCCGTGCCGGACTCCCGCCCGACGTCGGGCCACGACGCATCCTGACTGCCGGAGAACCGCGGAATGTAGGGCGAGCCGGCGGCGCTCAAGGCGCGCTGCACGGTGACGTCGGGGTTCTCGCCGTGGTGGAGGGTGCGGAACAGCTTCAGGATGATCGTCGGCTCGCCCTCCTCCTCGAACACGATCGAGGTGTTCGACTGCTCGCCGGTCAGGACCCGTGCGCCGGTGACACGGCGCACATCCACCCCCATCTGTTCGAGGGTCGCGACGGCGAATTCCGGCACGCGCGCGGCGTCGACGAGCGCGCGACCGTCGGTCGGGTCGACCACGTCGGCCGTGTCGGCGGACGAGGCGGCGACGAGGGGCACGTGGTAGAGAGTCGGGAGTGTGCCCGCATCGTCCATGACGAGGTAGCGGGTGCTGCCGGCGAGGCCGGGCTGCGCGGCGAGGATCCGCAGACGCGACTGGTGGCCTTTTCCGGCGTACCAGCGCTGAGTCGTCATCCAGGCCGCGAGTGCATCGAGAAAGTCCACGCTCCACCGTGGCGTGGATCCGATGTGCGACACAAGGGCTGGACGCGGCCGACTGTCGCGTGCGACCCTGCACCGCCTACTGGGGCGGCGCCCCACGGGTCTCGCGCGGTTCTTCGATGCCGGCGGGCGGATCGCGATATACCCGTCGAACCCGCAGCTGCGAGCCGAGCTGCTCGCCTCTGTGGCGCGCTCGGCCCTCGAGCCCGGCGAGGTGCTGTCCGAGAAGCAGATCAACGGCCGGTTGAGCGAGCCTTCACCGCGGCGATCTCCTTGGCGCGCAGCGCGAACCGAGCGGTCTTCGCCGCATCGGCCGGGTCGTGCGCATTTGAAGTCATCTCCACCTCATCGCTTGGCCTGGTCCTGGCCGCGATCGTCGACAAGGGCGCGGGGCTCGAGGACCCCCAGGCCCGCTCCGCATACGAGCGCGACGTGCTCGCCTACGCCGAGACCACCACCGCACCGCGCACCCGGACGTATGCCGAGCAGGTCGCCGAGAAGTACGACCCGAAGACGATCCAGGAGCGCCACGACACGGCGGCGCTCACACGGCGGGTGTGGGTCGAAGACCTCCGCGACGGGATGGCGATGCTCGGGGCGATCGGGCCCGCGACCGAGATCCACGGCATCCATGATCGTCTGACGCGCCAAGCGCGCGCGATCAGAGATGCGGATCGCGCCGCTCGCCGCGCCGTTGACCCACCGGCGGAGGGCACCGTCACCGCCGGTTCCGCCCCGGCCGCGGCCGCCACCGGCGACGACGCACCCGGCAGCCCCGGCGCGCCCGACAGCTCCCGTGGAGACATCGGGATCGACGAGCGCAGCATCGATCAGATCCGCACCGATGTGCTGATGGACATGCTTCTCACCGCCGCGCCGACGATCGACCCCACCGGCACCACGGTCGAAGGCGGACTGGGGGCGATCCGGGCGCAGGTGCAGCTCACCGTCCCCGCGTCCACCCTCGCGGGCACCACCTCCGGTGGGGCGCAGCTCGACGGAGTCTGCGCCGTCGACCCGGAGACGGCGAAGGTTCTCACCGGACACGCGCCCGGCTTCGATCGGGTGTTCCTCGACCCCATCACCGGGGCGGTTCTGGCCGTCGACCGCCGACACACCACTGCTGCGCAGAAGCGCTATCTCCTCGCGCGCGACGTGCACTGCCGATTCCCCGGATGCCGGCGGTCCGCGCGGGAATGCGATTGGGACCACCGGAAAGACCATGCCCACGGTGGCCGAACCGACATCGACAACGTCGGAGCCTTGAGGCTGTCGCATGAATGGTGGCGGCTGGTGTGTGCGACGGCGTGGGGGTGGCCGGGTGGCTCCCGGCTCTTAGGCGAGGATGGCGGTTCGGAGTTTGAGGAGGTTGTGGGCGCTGCAGATGAGGCGCCATTCGCTTTGGACGGCGGCGATTCCTCGGCGAGCGAATCGTCGGTAGCCGAGGTTGTTCTTGATGTTGCCGAAGACGGGTTCGATGCTGTGTTGCCGTTTTGTGTAGATCTCACGGTTGCCGGGCTCGGCGAGCTTGTCGTCCATGCGTTGCCGGGCGATGACGGGATCGACGCGTTCTCCTCTGACGTGGGCGAGCATGGCGTTGACGCGGGTGCTGGAGACCATGAGAGTGTCGGCGGCGGCGCGTTTGGAGATTTCTCCTCGGTCGGCTTGTTCGATCACGGGAATCCACTCGGCCGGGTCGGGTTCGCAGGTGCGTGTGATGCGTTCGCCCTCGGTGCCGAAGTACCGTTTCGTCATGTCTCGAACCCACGTGTATGAGACGCCGAGGAGCTCGCCGGCTTTGCGGTAGGAAAGCTCGCCGCGGTTGACGCGGGCGAGGATGGCGAGTTTGTCGTCGTCGGGCTTCGGGGTTTTCCGCCACGCGGTCTTCCGTGTCGCGATCAGCACGTCCGCGCCGATGTCGGTCGTCCCGTTCGCGGCGGTCCAATAGCCTGCGTCCGCGACGATGACACCGACCGGGTTGGAGTGGGCGGCGTCGGCGAGGTTCTCGAGGACAGCCGTGGCCATCGGAACGAAATGGGGCTGGTCGTTGGCGGTCGCGGTCACTTCCGCGGCCACGACGATCTGCGCGGTCGTCGCCGCGGCTTGCGCGTTGTATCCCTGCATCGCCCCGCGAGCGCCGGTGGCGAAGATCTTCGAGTCCGGGTCGGTCGTGTTCGCCCGCCGCGGCTGGGAGCGTTTGGCGGAGTCGGCCTTCGGCTTCGGGCCGGTCAGCTTCCTGCCCAGCTCTTCCTCCTTGCGTTCACGTTCGGCGATGCGTGACTCGAAATCGCGGGCCTTGTCCCGCTCGAGCTCATCCAGCGCGGCCCGGATTCGCTCCCGCCGGCCCTGACCTCCCGCCCACTTCGTGGGGAGTTCGTCACCGCGCTGCTCGCCGTGGAGTTCGTCCTCGGCGGTGTCGACCGCATCCGCTTCGGCAAGGATCTCCGCAGCCAACTCTTCCTGCCGCCGGCTGGCGAAGAACGACGCGTCCGCGGCGACCTTCGTCCCATCGATGGACACGATCCCCGCGTCCACAAGACCCGCCTTCACGCAGAGCCCGAGGACCTGCCCGAACAACGCGGCGATCGCGTCCTGGTGGCGGCGCCGGAATCGCGCCAACGTCGCATGGTCAGGAGCCTGATTCGCCGCGAGGACCCGGTAAGCGACGTCTTCGACAAGACGCCGCTCGATTCGCCGCGACGACCGCTCGCCGGTGCAGTACGCGTAGAGCAGTACCGCGAGCATCGCCGCCGGGTCATACACCGCGCCACCACGCCCATCAGCGCGATACGCGCGATAGAAACCCGTCAGATCCAGCTCACCAACAACATCGAGAACGAACCACGCCAAATGGCCTTCCGGGAGCCAGTCCCGCACCGACGGGGGAAGCAGAAACACCTGATCACGGTCACCCGAACGCACATTCACAGCCACACCTAATCATCCCCTGATCAGGCAAAAAATGCTCCAAGCCACTCCGAGAACGCCACCATTCATGCGACAGCCTCCCTTCTGTAAACGTCACCACACGTTGAAGCACGCGACACCATGGACGGTCACGCAACGCCCGGGCGGCACCCTTCACTTCATCGCGCCCTCGGGACTCCGTCACGTCGAGAAGCCCCCGCCGCGCGTGATGTTCTCCCCGGATCCGTCCCACCCGCCCCGCAGGTCCCCCCAGCCCGTCGCGCCGCCGTTCTGAGTCGACGACCGTCTGCCCGTGCACAGCCGTCGACCGGGAAACACCACCGAAACGTGATTGCCGCAAGCAATACACGATTGCTTCCTACTATCGAGCCGATGAGTACTCCGCGATTGCTGGTCCCCGACGCCGTCGTGACCATGAACTCCTCCCTCGACGTCGTCACCGACACCGCCGTGCTGGTGACCGGTGACACGATCACCGCCGTCGGGCCCGCCGCCGAGCTCGCGGCGCAGCATCCGGGTGCGGACAGGGTCGATCTCTCCGACCGGGTCCTCATGCCCGGCCTGGTCAACGCGCACCACCACTCCGGCATGCTGCGCGGCACGGCCGAACACCTGCCGGTGTGGGAGTGGCTGCGACTGCACATCGACCCGATGCACCGCGTGCTACGGCCGGACGAAGCCGAGGCGGCCGCGTGGCTCTGCTACGCGGAGGGTCTGCTGTCGGGCACGACGACCGTGGTCGACATGTGGCGATACATGGACGGCGCCGCCCGCGCCGCGCAAGAGCTCGGCAACCGCGTCGTGACCGTCAACTACGTCGGTGAGCATCCGGACTTCGACTACTTCGACTCCCTGGACGACAACGAGCGAATGCTGCGGGAGTGGGCCGGCGCCGCCGGCGGACGCATCATGCCGTGGGTGGGACTGGAGCACTGGTTCTACGCCGACGAGGCCGGGCAGAAGCGCGCGATCGACATGGCCCGCCACTTCGACACCGGCATCTACACGCACTGCAGCGAATCCGAGATCGAACTCGCCGACTTCGACAGCCGGTACGGGATGCGCCCGATCTTCGCGCTCGACAAGCACGGCTTCTTCGACACCCCGCGCGCGATGCTGGCCCACGCGGTGTGGCTCGACCAGTCCGAAATCGGCCTGATCGCCGAGCGCGGTGTCGGCGTCTCGCATAATCCGATCTCGAACATGAAGCTCGCCAGCGGCATGGCACCGGTGGCCGAGATGCTCGCCGCGGGCGTGAACGTCGGCCTCGGCACCGACGGCGAGAAGGAGAACAACAACCTCGACATGTTCGAGGAGATGAAAGTCGCCTCCCTGCTCGGCAAGCTCCGGTCGATGGATGCCGCCGCCATGGACTCATGGCAGGTGATGCACATGGCCACGCGCGGCGGGGCTGCCGCCATCGGTCAGGGCGACCGTCTCGGTCGCGTCGCTCCCGGGTTCCAGGCCGACCTGGTCGCGGTGCGGGCCGACACTCCGCGTATGACGCCGTTCCTCCCCGCCGGCGGCTACGCCAACATCCATCACAACCTCGTGCACGCGGTGCGCGGGTCGGACGTCGACATGACCATGGTCGCCGGCGAGATCGTCGTGCAGGGCGGGCGGCTCGTCACGGCCGACGTCGATGAGCTCATCGCCCGCGTACGCACGCTCGTGCCGGGGCTGTTCGAGCGCCGGCAGGAGTGGCTCGACGCCCACGGCGACCCGGAGGGCCTGTTCCACTGACCTCCCGGGAATATCCGGCGGCGCGATATCGTCGTCCCTGATATGACCGAATCAGCGACGACCTCGACGACCCCGCGCGCCGAAGCCATCGACGAGAGACTCGGCGCGCGATATGGCGATGCGGCACCCGACACGCTCGAGTCGGTCAACGATGTCATCGCCCTGCAGTTGCGGCACCGGTCGGTGCGTCGCTTCACCCCCGAAGACGTCTCCGACGACGCCATCACAGCGATCATCGCCGCGGCCCAATCGGCATCGACAAGCTCGAACATGCAATCGTGGTCGGTGATCGAGATCCGCGATCCCGAGCGCAAGGCTGCAGCCGCCGAACTCTCCGGGGACCAGGAGTTCATTCGCCGGGCTCCGGTGTTCCTCGTGTTCGTCGCCGACTGGGCACGCAACCGCCTCATCGCCGAGCAGCGCGACGCGGGCACGGCCGGCATCGACTACCTCGAGAGCACACTGGTGTCGTTCGTGGATGCGGGCATCGCCGCGCAGAACGCCGCGATCGCGGCCGAGTCGCTCGGCCTGGGCATCACCTACGTCGGGTCGGTGCGGAACAATCCCCTCGCCCTCAGCGACCTCCTCGAACTCCCCGCCGGGGCGTTCCCGGTCGCGGGAATGGCGATCGGACACCCCGATCCCGACGACACCGCCGGCATCAAGCCGCGCCTCCCGCAGGATGTCGTGCGCCACCGCGAGACGTACCGCGAGCCTTCCGACTCGGCGATCGACGCGTACGACGACGCCCTCTCGGCGTACTACGCCTCGCAGGGCACGGCGCGGCCGTGGACGCCGACCGTGCTGGCTCGCGTACGAGACGAAGCGAGCCTGCGCGGTCGCCACGTGATGCGCGAGGCACTGGAGCAGCGCGGCCTCCCTTCGAACTAGAGGGAGCCCTCCAAACTGCTCACAACCGCGACTCGTGGCGCACGGGCTTCAGGCGATCCGGAGCGTCGGTGGCGGGCGGGAAATCGCACGTGAACCAGCCCTCGTATCCGAAGAGGAACCCGAACAGGCGGTTCCGCACCTCCAGGGTGATGTGGAAGGCGCCGACAGCCTCGTCGTAGCGTTCGTGCAGCTCAGCGCGACCGGAGAAGAGCATGGGGAATCGGAACGCGACCGGCCCCTCATAGAATCGCTGCTCATCCGACCTCAGCACGAGACCACCGTTCTCATCCACCTCCAGGTGCAGGTCGACGGCGAGGTGCTGGTGCGTTCCGAGGTAGTCGACGATCGTGCGGCGGTCGGGATCGAGCACCATGGTCGCGTCGAATCGAGCGGGTTTCGTGCGCGCGCGATACTCGCGCACGAACGTCACCGTCTCGCGGCCGAGCGGGTCGCGGTACGGATAGTTCTCGACGACGAAGGGCACGTTCGTTCCGGTGTCGGCGACGAGGATGTGTCGTAGCCGTCCGATGAGCAGGAAGGGCACGGTCCACCATGGGCCGCGCCGGATGTGAGTCATCGTGCCGCGGCCAACACACGCATATCCTCCGGCGAGCGAGACACCGAACCGGCGCTGCATCATCGGATGGAGACGATCGAACTCGTCGCCGAGCGCGGTGCGGAAAATGGCGGTCTCGCTCACCCGATGACCACATGCTTGAGGGTCTCCGGGGCCTCCGCCATGGCTCCACTCGGGGGTGGCGTCGTGCGGCACCGCGATGCGCGCGGCCGTTCGACTCGCCAGAACGCGAGCACCGATCGGAGCCTCCATTGCGGCCGCGTCTCTTCGGACTCCGCCCAGATCCTCAGCCGGTCAAAGCTCCACGCCGTCATCCAGAGGATCACCGGCCGCATCACGACATCCGCCACACGACCCCAGCCGGGCCGGTAGTCGTAGCCGGTGATGAAGCGCACTCCGGAGTCGGTCGGGACATATCGCCAGAATCCGCGTCCGCTGCGGAGCGGCGACCAGCGGTCCTCCGTCGAGAATCCGAGCGCCGACGTGCGCGTACCGTCGGGTCGTGTCTTTTCCCCGAGAGACACACCTTCTCCGCGGATGACGTGGAACGGCAGTGTGCGTTCGTATCGGAATCGCGTGCGTCCACCGCCATCCGTTCCGAGCGGCCGGATCGCACTGAACCTCAGGTCCCAGCGCGGATGCTGCTCAGAGTCCTGCGTGAGCTCCCAGACGCGCTCGAGATCGGCACGGATGAACGTCTCGACGTACAGTGGCCGCCCCCTGGTCATCGCGCCCCTCTCACTCGACGCCCTCGAACCTACCGCTTCGACGGCAGCGGTGATGAGAAGACCGCGCGCGCCCGGTGGGCAGTCGTAGCGCTATCGCATCGTCGGGTCGAGCAGCGCGTCGAGCACGAGGTGCTGCGCGCGGAAGTCCGCGCGCAGCCGGGCCTTCGTCGCGCCATCGCACCATGCCCCGTCGATTCCCGCGAGCGAGACCTGCTTGGCGACCTCGGGGCCGAACCCCATTCCCGTCAGCCCGTCGACGTACTCACGTCCGAGGTCGGTACGGAAGAACACGGCGTCGTCGGTGGAGAAGCTCACCGGAACGCCCTCGCGGATGAGCGTGGCGATGCGATGATCCGGCGTGGGCGCCCACCCGGAGAGCACCTGGGTGGAGATCGGGGTGCAGGCCACATGGGTTCCGGATGCGGCGAGCTGCGCGAGCACGTCCGGGTCATCGACCGCACGGTAGCCGTGGTCGATGCGATCCACGCCGAGATCGTCGAGCGCGATGCGCACCGCATCCGGATCGGCCGGCATCGTCTCGGCCACGTGCGCGGTGCGCTTCAGCCCGTGCTCGGCGGCGAGCCGGTAGGCGTCGATCCACAGCCCCGGGTCCTCCCCGCCGTCGGCGGTGAGGTGGTCTTGACCGATGCCGACGACCTCCGCGCGCGGGTGACGGATCATCTCGCGCACCATCTCGACGGCGGCCTCGGGCGACAGCGACCGGTTGATCGCGTTGACGATGCGGAACCCGACGCCGAACTCGTCTTCGGCCCGGCGGAGACCCGCGATGATGCCGTCCATGAAGTCGGGATAGGACAGGTAGGCGCTCGAGTTCTGGGAGTTGACGTAGTACTCGCGGTAGCGGAGGTTGCCGGCACGCACCGCATCCTTCACCCCCTCGTAGGCCACCTCGGCGAAGTCGTCTTGCGTCCGAAGCACGTCATTGGCCGTGACGAACAACGCCAGGAAGTCCTGCAGATTGTCGGAGTCGATGAGCGCGTCGATGTCGCGGGACGGCAACGCGACGTCGTTGCGGTCGGCGAAGGAGAGCAGCATGTCGGGGCGCATCAGCGCGATGAGGTGGCAGTGCAGTTCCGCCTTCGGCAACAGGCGCAGATAGTCGGGGTACGAGATCACAGGGGTCCTCTGGTTCGGGGTGCGGGATCAGGTCTACCCGCGACATGTGTCCGGAGTGTTGCGGCATAGGCTGACGGGATGGCTGCCGGCGCGACGATCCACACCTTCACCGTGACGCTCGCCGATGTCGACCGCGGGGTCTACGACGACCTCTCCCTCCGCGTGGCGCGACACCCCTCCGAAACCGACGTCTACATGCTCACCCGGGTACTCGCCTACGGGTTGGAGTTCGCCGAGGGCATCGCGTTCACCGAGGGCATCTCGGCCACCGATGAGCCGGCGATCGTCATCCGCGATGCGACCGGCTCGCTGACGGGATGGATCGAAGTGGGCGCGCCGGATGCCGCGCGGCTGCACGAAGGCAGCATGAAGGCCAGCCACGTCGCCGTGTACACCCACCGGGATCCCGCCAAGCTCGTCGCGAGTTGGCAGGGAAAGCGGATCCACCGCGGAGCCGAGATCCTGGTGCACAGCTTCGACCGCGGGTTCCTCGAAGCGGCATCCGCGCAGATCGAACGCCGCACGACGATGAGCCTGTCGGTGACAGAACGACACGTCTATCTCGAGCTCAACGGACAGACGTTCTCGTCCGACATCCACTCGATCGCGGCGGCCTGATCGGAGCCCCTCGCGCACGCCCACCGTCCGCGCGTCGGGCGCGCGGGTGACGAGGCTGCGAATCCTGAAACACACGCGAAACGTGATAGCTACAAGCAATCAATGATTGCTGTATAGCATCAGGGGCATCCCCCGCCCCCGACGTGAGGTGTCCGCATGACTCCCCCCTCCGCACCGACGCTCCGCGACGGTGTCGCACGCTTCCTCGCCGACGATCCCGGCCGCCTGCTGATCGGGGGATCGTGGCAGGCCGCGGCATCCGGCGAGACCTTCGACACGTTCGACCCGGCCACCGGCCAGGCACTCGCATCCGTCGCCCGCGGTGACGCCGCCGACGTCGCACAGGCGGTCGCCGCCGCACGCGAAGCCCTGCACCGCCCCGACTGGCGCGGGATGAGCCCCGCCGACCGCGGCGCCCTCCTGTGGCGCATCGCCGACCTCATGCAGGAACACCTCGACGACCTCGCCGAGCTGGAAACCCTCGACCAGGGCAAGAACCTGCGTACCTCGCGCTTCGGCGAGGTGCCCGCCGCAATCAACCAGTTCCGTTACTACGCCGGGTGGCCCACCAAGATCTTCGGGCAGACCATCCCCACCTCGATCTCGCGTACCCCGGTCGGCAAAGAGCTCTTCGCCTACACGCGACGCGAACCGGTCGGCGTGGTCGCGGCGATCGTGCCGTGGAATTCACCGCTGATCATGACCGCGATGAAGCTCGCCCCGGCCCTGGCCGCCGGCTGCACCATCGTCCTCAAGCCCGCCGAGAACACCCCGCTCACCGCCGCATTCCTCGGTCGGCTCCTCCAGCGCGCCGGGGTTCCCGACGGTGTCGTCAACATCATCAGCGGCTACGGCGCCGAAGCGGGACAGGCCCTCGTCGAGCACCCGGATGTCGCGAAGGTCGCCTTCACCGGCTCGACCGCCGTCGGCAAACGACTCGTGCAAACCGCATCCACCGACCTGACCCGCCTCACCCTCGAGCTCGGCGGGAAGTCGCCCTCGCTCATCCTCCCCGACGCCGACATCGACGCCGCCATCGAGGGCGTCTCGCGCGGCATCTTCGACAACGGCGGGCAGGTGTGCGTCGCCAGCGCCCGCGTGTACGCCCACCGCGACGTCTACGACCGCGTCGTCGAGGGGATGGCCGCCACCGGCGAGAAGCTCCGCCTCGGCCACGGCCTCGACCCGAACGCCGACCTCGGCCCGCTCGTGAGCACCCCGCAGGCCGAACGGGTCGCGTCCCTCGTCGACGCCGGCGCTGCGGACGGCGCCCGCGTGGTCACCGGCGGCACCCGCGAGGGCACCTTCTACACCCCGACCGTGCTCACCGACGTGCGCGCCGACATGCCGCTCATGCGCGAAGAGATCTTCGGCCCCGTCGCCGTCGTCACCCCGTTCGACGAGATCGACGAGGTCGTCGCCTGGGCCAACGACTCCCGCTACGGCCTCGCCGCGAGCGTATGGACCGAGGGTCTCAGCAACGGCCACCGCATCGCCGCACAGCTCGAGGCCGGCACCGTGTGGGTCAACTGCCACTCCTTCCTCGGACCCGAGCTGCCCAAGGGCGGCCACAAGGAGTCCGGATGGGGTACCGAGAACGGCCCGCAGGGGCTCGAGAACTACCTGGAGACCAAGACCGTGGCGATGGTGATCTGACGATGAGTGAGACGAAGAAGCCGATCCTGCTGGGCGCGTTCGAGATGATGAACCCCAGCAACGGGATGCCGACCTGGACCGACCCGCGCGGCCGCGGTGACGACTGGGACCGACTCGACTACTGGGTGGACCTGGCCGCCATGCTCGACCGAGCCGGGTTCGACTTCCTGTTCTTCGCCGACACGTACGGCTACGCCACCCTCGAGGGGCGGATGCCGCACGAGGTCGCCGCCCACGGCATCCAGTTCCCGGCCCTGGACCCCATGCTCGCCATCCCGGCGCTGGCGCGGGCGACCGAGAACATCGGGTTCGTGGTCACCTCGCCGACCACGGTCGAAATGCCCTACGCGACGGCGCGACGCTTCGCGACGCTCGACCGGTTCACCGGCGGGCGCATCGGCTGGAACATCGTCACCGGCAGTTCGCAGGCCACCACCGACGACCTGTTCGGCGTGACGCGGAAGCTCACCCACGACCAGCGCTACGACGCCGCCGACGACTTCCTCGACACGTGCCTGCGGTTCTGGGAGCACAGCTGGGACGACGATGCGGAACTCCGCGACCGGGCACGGGGACTGTACGCCGACCCCGACAAGCTCCACCGCGTCGAGGTCGACGGTGAGTACCAGCGCGCACACGGCGTGTTCGCCGTGCCGCCGACCCCGCAGCGCACGCCGGTGCTGTTCCAGGCCGGCACCAGCGACCGCGGGCGCGCGTACGCGGCCCGAAACGCCGAGGCCGTGTTCATCCAGGGCCAGTCGATCGCCTCGGCTGCGGCGCACGTCGCCGACATCCGCGCGAAAGCCGAGACCCACGGGCGCGACGGCGCAGAGGTGAAGGTCGTCAGCGGCATGACCGTCACCGTCGCCGAGACCCGGGAACAGGCCCAGGCGCTACGGGCCGAGTACGAGGCGCTCCTCGGCCTCGACGACGCCGCCGTCATGTTCGCCGGCATCACCGGCATCGACCTGACCGGGGTCGACCCCGACACCCGGCTTGTCGACCTGCGCACCGACTACGGGCAGACCCTGGTCGACCGCTACGCGAAGAACGACCCGGATGTGCGGGTGCGGGGTGTGCTGGACCAGTTCCGCACCAAGGCGATCCGCGGCTTCCAGATCACCGGCGACCCGGTGGAGGTCGCCGACGAGATCGAAGCCATCATCGACGGATCCGGCATCGACGGCCTCATGCTCGAACCCACCTTCGGCGGCCCCGACTCCTACCGCGCGTTCATCGACCTGGTCCTGCCGATCCTCGTCGAGCGCGGCCGTGCCAGCGCCCCCGCCGACACGCTGCGCGAACGTTTCAGCGGCAGCCCGCGGCTCTCACCCTCGCACCGCGCGCACCGCCTGACTGCGACCACCGCCCCCGCCCCCGCATAACCCCCGTCCCCGTACCCCCCGACCTCACACGACCCCTGCTCCGCAGTCACGAACCGCGGGTTCCTCCCTCCAGTGGCCGCAGAATCCGGCTGCGGAGCAGGCACCACCCACCCCCGCGGACAAGAGAAGAGACCGAATGAAAGCCGAAGCCGTCGAGGCGGTGATCCGGGGCCTCAAGCGCGCCGGCGTCAGCGTCGCCACCTACCTTCCCGACTCGCTGCTGAAAGAGCTGTACCCGGCTCTGGACGCCGACGCCGACATCCGCACCATCCCCGTCACCAACGAGGGCGAAGGTGCCGCGATCGCCGGCGGCGTGTTCCTGTCCGGTAAGCGCGCCGTGCTGGTCATGGAGAACTCCGGCCTGCGTGCCGCGACCGAGCACCTGGCCCGCCTGGGACTGGGCGCCGGCATCCCGGTCGTCATGATCATGAGCTACCGCGGCGAACTCGGGGAGAACAACTGGTGGGCGATCCCCCACGGGATCACCATGGAACCGTTGCTGCAGACCCTGCGCACCCCCTACACGATCGTGCGCGAGGTCGATGAGATCGAGCAGGCGGTGGTCAACGCGTACGAGCACGCCTACGCCTCGTACCACCACGCCGCCGTCGTGCTCGGAGGAGGTCTGGTCCGATGAGCTACTCCCGTTTCGAAGCCATGAAGCTGCTCGGCGCCCGTCTGGAGAACGAGCTGGTCATCCTCTCGCTCGGCGGCGCCGTCGACGAGTGGTACAACGCCGCACCCCACATGCGCGAGGCGAGCCTGTTCCAGCAGCAGCTCGGATGCGTCTCCGGTGAGGCCTTCGGGCTCGCGGTGGGACTCCCCCACCGCCAGATCGTGTCGCTCGACACCGACGGTGGACTGCTGTTCAACCTCGGCATCCTCGCAACCCTCGGCAACGAGCAGCCCGAGAACCTGTTCATCGTCGTGTGGGACAACGAGCAGTACCAGTCGATCGGCGGGCCCCGTACCCACACCAACGGCGGACGTGTCGACCTCGCCGCGATCGCCCGCGGAGCCGGGGTCGAGAAGGCCTTCACCGCGCACACGCTCGAGGAGTTCGACGAGCACTGCGCCGCGGGCCTGGCCGCCGACGAGCCCTACATCGTGGTCGCGAAGACCGACGGCATCCTCGAACCCGGTATCAAACGCAAGCACTCCGACGGGCGCGAGGACAAGTACATCTTCGTCCGCCATGTGGAAGAGACCGAGGGCATCACGATCATGGGCCCGAGCGAGCACAACTGATGCCTCCCCTCCGCCGCGACGACACCCTCTCCCCCCTTCGCGTGTCCCCTTTTCGGCTGCGAGCGTCCCGCCGTAGCCGCACAGAGTGGGACATGCCCCGCCGGGTCGGTCGCGCCGCTCTGAACGTGTCCCGAAAGCTGTCGCCAAGCCCGCGTCGCAAGGACAGAGAGTGGGACATGCGGGGGATTCGCTGCGGAGAGGTCACCTGATGCCGTTCGTCACCACGCCCGCCGCCTCCTACGACCATCTGGTCGTAGGAGGCGGCGCGGCAGGATGCGTGCTCGCGGCCCGCCTGTCGGAGGATCCGGATGCGACGGTGCTGCTCGTGGAGTCGGGTCCCTCACACAGCGGGGTGCGCGAGATCCTCGAGGCCGCCCACTGGGACGCCATGATCGGCGGACCCTACGACCACGGCTACGCCTCCGCCCCCACCGAGCACGTGCTCGGCCGCGCGATCGCCATGCCGCGGGGCCGCGTGCTGGGCGGTTCATCGTCGACCAACGCGATGCTCTGGTACCGCGGCGCCCGCGCCGACTACGACGCCTGGGCCGCATCCGGCGCCACCGGTTGGGGGTACGACGACCTCCTCCCCTTCTTCCGCCGCTCCGAGACGCGCCCCGGCGGCGACCCGGCGTACCGCGGCCTGGACGGACCGGTCCGCGTCGGCCCGCTCACGCGGGTCCACCCGATCGCGCACGCCCTGATCGATGCCGCCGGCGAGCGCGGCATCCCCGTGATCGACGACGCCAACGCGGCATCCAACGAGGGCGCCGTCTACGCCGACTACAACGCGATCGAAGGCGCCGACGGATCCTTCGAACGCTGGAGCACCGCGCGTGCCTACCTCGAGCCCACCCTCGCCCGGCCGAACCTGCACGTGTTGGTGGACAGTCCGGTCCACGACGTCGTGCTCGAGGGCACCACCGCCACCGGCATCCGTCACGAGGTCGACAACGCACTGGTCACCACCCGCGCCTCCCGCGTCATCCTTTCCGCGGGCGCACTCGACACCCCTCGCCTGCTGCAGCGCTCGGGCATCGGCGACCCGGTGCGTCTGCGCGAAGCGGGCATCCCCCCTCGCCACGACCTGCCCGGCGTCGGCGAGAACTTCCAGGACCACCCTCTGATCCTCGGGGTGAACTTCCGCGCCCGGCACGACCTCGGCGCCGTGCTCGGCAACGGCGGCGGCGCGATGGTCAACTGGCGCAGCTCGTACGCCGAGACCGGCCCCGACCTGCACACCGTCATCGCCCACGGATCCCGCGGCGACGACACCCTGCACGACCGCTACGACCTGACCGGGAACCGCGTCTTCGCCCTCGTTCCCGGCCTGTACGGGTCACGCAGTGTCGGCTGGGTGCGCTCGCGCTCGGCGGATCCGACAGTGCCCGCCGAGTTCCAACCGAACTACCTCGCCGACCCGACCGACCTGGCCGCGATGGTCGAAGCGTTGGATGCGGTTCAAGACCTCGTCGCCACCTCGGCCTATGCCGACCTCGCCGAAGGCCCGATCACCCCGCCGGTGTCGATGACCTCCCGGGAGGACCGGGTGCGGTTCGTGCGTGAGAACATCGGTTCGTTCTTCCACTGCGCCGGCACCGCCCGCATCGGCACGGACGAGATGGCCGTCGTCGACCCGTCGCTCGCGGTTCGCGGCCTCGAGGGACTGTGGGTGGCGGATGCCTCCGTCATGCCGGTCATCCCCACCGCGAACACCCAGGCACCGACCGTCGCGATCGCCGAACGTGCCGCCGACCTGTTGCACACCGCCTGACACCCACCCGACTCCGCGCCCCGACTCGAGAGAAGGACCGATGCTCTCCACCACCGACTACCTGCGTCTGCTGCCCAAGGCCGAACTGCACTGCCACTTCGTCTCGGTCATGCGGGTTCCGACCCTCATCGAACTCGCCGTGAAGCACGATGTCGCCCTCAAGACGGACGACCTCGACGCGCTGCTCGAGTACGAGGGACTGCCCGACTTCCTCGACGTCTTCAATGCGGCCCACCTGGCCCTCACGACCGGCGACGAGATCGCCCGTGTCGCCTACGAAGGCGTCGAAGACGGCGTGCGCGACGGCAACCTGCGCTACCGCGAGTACTTCATCAACCCCGACAATTTCGCCCCGCGCGGCATCGACTACCCGAGCCTCATCGACGCGATCACCGACGGCCTCACACAGGCGGAGCGCGACTTCGGCGTCGGGTTCCGGCTGGTCGCGGCGATCAACCGGTCGCTTCCGGCCGCCGCGGCGACGGCGATGGTCGAGACCGTGCTCGCCCATCCGCGCGACGCGGTCGTCGGCATCGGCCAGGACGACCTCACCCCCGAGCTCACCGAGGACCCGCTGCGGTTCCGTGAGGCGTACGAGCTCGCCGGCCGCCACGGCCTCAAGCGCACCGCGCACGCCGGCGAGACCATGAACGCCTCCCCGTGGAACGTCGTGGATGCGATCGAGACGCTCGGCGTCGACCGGGTCGATCACGGCTACCGCGTCGTCGACGACCCGGCGGCCCTCGCGAAGGCGCAGGAATCCGGCATCCCGTTCACCTGCACCCCGCACTCCACGCACATGCTGTCGCAGTGGGAGTTCACCCCCGAGCATCGCATCGCGCAGATGGTCGCCGCGGGCCTGCCGGTCACGTTGGCCACCGACGATGCGGTGTTCTTCAAGACCGACATCGGACGCGAGTACACCCACGCGTTGCCGGCGATGGGATTGGACGATGCGGATGCCGCCCGCATCGCCCGCGGCGGGTTCGAAGCCGCCTGGTGCGACGACGATCAAAAGGCCCGGCTACTCGCCGAAGCCGACGCACAGATCCTCGCGTTGTCCGCCCTCCGCTGAGTCCGCCCCCTCCGTCGGCGCACGGTTCGACGCGGGGGCGTCACGGCAAGGCGTCGACCATGTCGGAGGCCAGCTTGTCCAGGAACGCCGCATGGTCGAGTCCCGGTGTGACCGACACGCCGGGCGGGAGCACCGTCATGACATCCAGGTGCCCGACCCCCGGGTAGGTGCGCAGGTTCACCGGTCTCGGCGACCGGCGTGCGATCTGGGCGGTCTCGGGCGGGGTCACGCCGTCGGCCGCTCCGCTGAGGATCTCGATCTCCGCGTGCACGGTCGCCCACGCGTCGGGGGCCGCGAACCAGCCCATCGGCGGGGCGAGCGCGATCGCTTTGCGGACGCGGCGCTCGACCGGCACGTCGAGCAGGCCGCCCTCGCGTCCGCGGGGTCGCGCGCCCGCGAGACACAGCGCCGCCCATCCGCCGGCCGAATGGCCGATGGCGACCACCGGGAGGTCGGGGCGGTCGATACCCTCGAGCGCGTCGGCGAGCCCCACCGCACGCTCACACATCTGCTCCGCCGAGGCGTGCCGTGCATCGAACCTCTCGTGCGTCGCCGCCGACACGATGTACCCGGCAGCGACGATCCGGTCGATCGTGTCCGCGTATCGCGCGGGGTCGCCACCGGCGCCCGGGGCGAACAAGACGATGCCTCGCGGGGCGCGCTCGGGATGCGTTCTCATACCGACGACGTTAGCAGTCGGGACCGCCGGCGCCGGTCGGTCACCAGCTGTCGACGGTGGCGTGGAGCGCGCGCAGGTGGGCGTGGATCTCGGCCGAGGGGGCGCCCGACCTCATGATCACGTTCATCCCCAGCAGGTAGGTCGTCAGAAGGTCGGTGCGTGTCCGCACCAGGTCGTCGCGTTCGTCCGGGTCGCGTGGCGGATCCTGGTGCGCCCGTGCGACCAGGACCGACAGGCGCTCGCGCATCTGCGCGCGGTAGTCACTCGAGAAGTCGTGGTCGTGGAGGGCGCCGCGGAGCTCGCTCGAGGCCATGACCATGAGGCAGCCGTCGCGTCCGCGAGCCGACACGGCATCCGCCTCGAAGAGGTCGAGGAAGCGGTGCACGCCCGCGATTCCGGGGCCGGACGCCTCGACCATGGTGGCGAACATGTCCATGCGTTCGCGGAGGTAGCGTTCCAGCACGCGCGCGAACAGGGCGTCTTTCGATCCGAACGCGCGGTACAGGCTGGGCTTGTGCATCCCGCTCGCCTCGACGATCTGTGCCATCGATGTCTGCGCATACCCCTGCCGCCAGAACAGGTCGGTCAACACGCCGAGTACCTCTTCCTCGTCGAAGAGGCGCGGACGACCGATCGTCGTCGTCTCGCTCTGCGTCGTCATCCGCACATCCTAGGAACCTCGAGGCGACGCGTCCATGTCGCCCCTACGAAGGTATGTTACCGTTCGGTACACAACAGTGCGCGCGTTCGCCCGAACGACGCGTCCGCCGATCGAAGGAGCGAGCATTGGTCGAGTTCACCCGACACGATGAGACCACCGCCCCGGACGCCTCGAAGCCCCTCCTCGAGTCCTCCCGGAAGAAGAACGGCCGCATCCCGGGCCTGCACGCGACGATGGCCGAAGCGCCGGGGCTGCTCGAGGGGTACCAGACCCTCCACCGGCTCTTCATGGACTCGAGCTTCGACAAGGACGAACTCACCGTCGTGTGGCAGACGATCAACGTCGAACACGAGTGCCACTATTGCGTGCCCGCGCACACCGGGATGGCTCAGCGGATGGGCGTCGACGACGCCATCACGCAAGCCCTCCGCGACGGCACCCCCTTGCCCACCGCACACCTCGAGGCGCTGCGCACGTTCGTCCTCGCGATGGTGCGCGAGCGAGGCGACGTGAGCGAGGAGACCGTGCAGACCTTCCTCGACGCCGGGTACACGCAGCGGCAGGTGCTCGAAGTCGTGCTCGGCATCGCTCAGAAGGTGATGTCGAACTACACCAACCATCTGGCGAACACCCCGATCGACGCCGTCAACCAGAAGCACATCTGGCAGGGCGTCCGCTCGGCGGTCTGACCCGGCCCGATCCCCTCGCGGCGACCGCCGCGCGGCTAGGGGAGGATCGGAAGCCCGGTGGCGTCCGCGGCCTCGTCGACACCTCCGGCATCGATGACGTCGAGCCCTTCGGCCTCCATCAGCGACGCCGCCTGCGCGGATCGGTTGCCGGAGCGGCAGTAGACGACGTACTGGCCGTCGTCGTCGAGCGCCGTGATCGCCTCCTCGAAGCCCGAGTCCTGCAGGTCGATGTTCACGGCACCCTCGAGGTGACCCTCGGCATACTCCGCCGGCGTGCGGACGTCGACCACGACGGTCTCGTCGGTGACGGCGATGGAAGCGGGGCTTCCTCCCGCACATCCGGCCACCGTCGCCGTCAGAGCGATGGCCGCCGCGAGCGCGACCACCGCGCGCAGGTCACGCCGCCGCATCGTCGTGCCCCACGCATCGCCGGTCGACCGGGACGCCGGCCAGCGCCTCGTCGATGTGCTGACCGCATCCGGCCCAGGTCGTCTTGCCGCATCGGTCGCATGTCGCAGGAGCGCACATGGTCGCCACCCTTCCTTCGTCTGTCGCGTTTCGGCTCCACTATACCCCCGGGGGTATAGTGGAGCCATGGACACCGCTCTCCCGCAGGCAGAGAAACCCGCGATCGGCGAATGGGTCGAGGGCATCGACCGACCCGTGGTCAACGAGCGGGCGGTCCGCGCGTCGGCGGGCATCCTGTTCCTGGCGGGCTTCGCCGCGTGGATGTGGGGCGTCGCCACGGGTGATCTGGACCCGATGCGCCTGTTCGGCATCATCTTCGCGGTCGAGATGATGACACGGCTCTTCCTCGGCACGAGATACACCCCGACGCTCGTGATCGGCACCCTCATCACCCGGGCGCAACGTCCCGAGTGGGTCGACGCCCGCCCGAAGGTCCTGGCGTGGGGGCTCGGCTTCGGGATGGCGATGCTGGGATGCCTCAGCCTCGGCTGGCTCGGTCTACCCGCCCTCATCGCCCAAGCGGTCTGCGGGATGTGTCTCGCGCTGCTGTTCCTCGAAGCGGCCTTCGGCATCTGCGTCGGCTGCGCGCTTGCTCGACGGTTCTCCCGCCGGAAGCCCGAACGGTGCGCCGGCGAGACCTGCACGTACGTGCCCCCGGCCCGCGGCGAACAGCACTCCGTCTTGCGCGACTGATCGCACCGGCGACGATGTCCACCCGCCGACGTAGGGTCGGGGGGTGCAAGGAGCATCGACGCCGTGACCGGTCCCGACGAACACCTCCGCCGACGACGCGCCGACGTCGCGCGACGCCTCGCCCACATCACCGACGACATCGCCGAGCTACGGGGCGACCGTGGCGCCGAGTCGGCCGACGACGAACACGACCCCGAAGGGGTGACGCTGTCCGTCGAGTGGTCGCGGCTGGAAGGGCTGCGGGCGGCCGCATCGACCGAGCTGGACGACATCGACGCGGCGCTCGGGCGCCGCGCATCCGGCACCTACGGTGTGTGCCTCACCTGTGGACGCGCCATACCTGTCGCGCGACTGGAGGTCCGCCCCGACGCGACCCGGTGCGTCGACTGCGCGACCGCCTCAGGCCGCTGATGAGACCGCGGCCGCTCGGATAGAATCGGCGCAACGATCACACCAGTGGGCAATCGATGTTCTCCGGGCCGGGGGAGACATCAGAAAGCGACCCACCATGTCTGCAGACACCTCTGCGCGATCCGCGCTCGCGGTCTACCGCGCCCTCCCCGCCCGCGCCGGGTGGGGCTATCTCGTCGCGACCTCTCTCGGGCGGCTCCCGCTGTCGATGATGCCGCTGGCGATCCTGACGCTCACCACCGCATCCACCGGGTCCATCGCCCTCGCCGGGATCGCCGCTGCCGCCGCCGCCCTCGGCGAAGCGATCGGCGCCCCCACCAGCGGCGCGCTCACCGACCGGTTCGGACAGCGCCCCGTGCTGCTGACCGGAGTCGTGCTGAACGTCGCCTTCGCAGTGGCCTTCGTCGCCACGATCGCCGACGCACCCGACGCCGTCCTCATCGCGTTGGCCGGGGCGACCGGGCTCTCCCTCCCCCAGGTCGGCCCCCTGTCGCGCGTGCGGTGGATGGCGATGAGCCACGACGACCTCTCCGCCGCATTCGCGTTCGAGGGCGTCACCGACGAGGTCGTGTACATCGTCGGTCCGGCGCTGGTCGGCATCCTCGCCGTGACCGTCTCACCCGAGGCCGCGCTGCTGTCGGCCGCGGCGCTGATCGCCGTGTTCGTCACGCAGTTCGCCCTGCACCCGTCCGCACGATTCACCGCCCCCCGCATGGATCCGGCGTCGGAGGCGGCCTCCGACGAGGCCGTCGTGCCCGTCTCGGCCGCAGCGCGCCGCACCATCGGCGCGCTCGTCCTCGGCGGGATGCTCGCGATGGGCACCTTCTTCGGAGCCAGCCAGGCAGGCCTGACCTCCTTCGCGCTGGCCAACGGGCTCGGAGACTCCGGCAGCCTGCTCTACGCGGTGATGGCCGTCGGTTCGGCCGTGGCCACCGTGGCGATGGTCACCGTGCCCGACCGGATCGGTTTCGCCACCCGCTGGGTCCTCGCGGGCGTCGGGATGGCTCTGGGCGCGGTGGGGATGATGCTCGCGCCGAACGTCGGGATCCTGCTGGTGTGGGCCGTCCTCGCGGGTGCGTTCCAGGGCCCGGCCCTGCTCACGATCTTCAGCGTCGCCGGTTCGATCGCGCAACCCGGCCGTGCCGGCATCCTCATGACCCTCACCGGCAGCGGCGTCGTCATGGGCGTCGCCGTCGGCACCTCTCTCGGCGGTGCGCTCGCGGCGGAGGGCGGATCCACGGCCGCCTTCGGTCTGGTCGTCACCGCCGCGGGCGTGCTCGCGGCCCTCGGCGTCGGCGTGGGGGTGCTCACGCGCCCCCGCTCCACGCGCGCCTGACCCGGCGCCTGCACCCGATCGGCGACGCGATACGCGGCGGAAACACGGGCACCGATGGAGTGAAATCTGAGCGGGTTAGCGTCGAGGTGTCCCCGCACGAAGGAAGATCCCCATGCCCGAGCTCGCCACCACCTACACGATGACCCTGCCCGAGTGGCTCACGTCGGACCTTGAGGCGCTCCCGCGCACGCTCGCGACCGACGCCGACCGGATGGCGCTGGTCAACGACCTCGCAGATCGCAACTGGCGCGCCGGCAACGGCGGTCCGTTCGCCGCGATCGTCGTGGACGAGTCGACGGGCGAGCTGGTGTCGGTGGGGGTGAACGTGGTGCTCAGCACCGGCGTCACCTCCGGCCACGCCGAGGTGATGGCCCTCGCCCTCGCACAGCGCGCCCTGGGACGGTGGAACCTCGGCGAGGACGGTGCCCGGTTGGCGCTGATCGTCAACTGGCGACCCTGCGTCCAGTGCTACGGGGCGACCATGTGGAGTGGCGTGCGCTCCCTCGTCGTCGCCGGTGACGGACCCGAGCTCGAGGAACTGACCGGATTCGACGAAGGCCCGGTCGTGGCCGACTGGGCCGACCAGTTCCGCGCCCGCGGGATCGACGTGACCATCGGCGTCGCCCGAGACGAGGCCCTCGAGGTCTACCGCGCCTACGGCGCCAGCGAGAGCCTCGTCTACAACGCTCGCGGCGACTCCTGAGCACCCGTCCCGGTCGCGCCGGTGACCGGGACGCCGGGGGCCGAGTTGCCGCCGGCTCGAGTCGCCCTCGCGCCCTTACTCAGGCTGGCAGCGCGGCGCCGGGCCCACAACCGGCCAAACCGGCGACAGCACTCGCGGCCAGCCTGAGTTATGGCACGGCACTTGCCGGAGACCCTCCGGCGGTGTTCGACGCGGGGGCACCAGCCCCACCCGTGCCCGAATTCAGGCTGGCGCTCGGGTCAAGCCCCTTATGCCAGCCGGAACCGCGCACCCGAACGGAGCCAACCTGAATTCGTGCGCGGGCGCGGGCGCGGGGCGGCCGCGCCCGGGTCAGGCGCGGCGAGTGCCCTGCTTGACGACGCCCAGCCGGTAGGGGGCGCCGTCGGCCGACCACCAGCGGTGGGCGACACCTCCGGCGTAGTACGCGGAGTCACCGACGTGCATGGTGCGCACGTCGCCGTCGAGGTCGAGAAACACCGCACCCTCGACGACGTAGACGAACTCGTCTTCGGGATGCTGGAACGCCTCCCCGGGTTCGGTGGCGGCGGCGCTGATCTCGAGCGGGTGCAGCGGACGCGATGCCGCGGCGAGCAGCCGCGCGGTGCCCGAGGCGAAGCCATCCGGCACCGTCGTGCCGGCAGGCTCATCGCGGCGCTGGATCTCCACGGCGGGGAGGTCGTGGGCGGGCTCGTCGGCGGCGGCGACCAGTTCGATCGGACTCGTCTGCAACGCCACCGCGATCCGGCGCAGGGAGCCGAGGCTCGGCTGCGCGAGTCCCCGCTCGAGTTGGCTGAGGAACGGGTGCGACAGCCCCGTGGCCTCCGCGACCTGCACGAGGGTCAGCCCGTGCGCTTTGCGCAGGTGGCGGATGTGGGCTCCCAGGCGGCGCCCGGACTCGTCGACGTCCGCGCCGGCCGTGCGCCCGCCGACGGCGGGACCGACGGGGAGCGTGGCGCTGGTCACGGCTCGGCCTCAGACGGGAAGCGCGACGCCGGCGGCGGCGGCGTAGTCGCGCACGTCCTGCACGAACGCCTCGCGGCGGCGTGCGGTCAGCCACGAGGCCTCGAACGAGTTGATCGCCAACTGCACCAGGTCGGTCGCCGTGAGGCCGGCCTGCTCGGCGAGCGCCACGTAGTTGTCGCCGACGTATCCGCCGAAGTAGGCGGGGTCGTCGGAGTTGACCATGACACGGGCGCCCTTGCGCAGCAGCGAGACGATCTCCTCGCTTTTCATCTGGTCGGTGACGAACGAGTTCGACACGGGGCAGGTGGTGAAACCGATGCCCTTTGCGATGGCGGCGTCGACGAGCGCGGGGTCTTCGACGATGTTCGTGCCGTGATCGATTCGATCGACCTGGATGTCTTCGAGCACCGTGCGGATGTTGTCGATCGAGCCGACCTGGTCGATGTCGCAGTGCATCGTGAGGAAGAAGCCCTCGGCGCGGGCGCGGGCGAACACGGCGGCGAACTTCTCCGGCGGGTTTCCCCGCTCGTCGGAGTCGAGTCCGACCCCGACGATCCACGCCTTGTAGGGCAGCGCTTCCATGAGGGTGGCCATCGCATACTCGGCGGAGAAGTCACGCAGGAAGCACAGGATGAGTTCGGCCGAGATGTCCAGCTCGTCCTGCGCCCGGACGGCCGCGCGGCGGTACCCGGTGATGACCTCGGCGAAGGGCACCCCCCGGCTGGTGTGGGCCTGCGGGTCGAAGAACATCTCGACGTGCACGACGCCCTGCGCCTTCGCGCGCTGGAGGTACGCCCACGCGAGGTCGTGGAAGTCGTCCGCGGTCTGCAACACCTGCATCGCCGGGTAGTACACGGCCAGGAAACTCGTCAGGTCGGTGAAGTCGTAGCTGGCCTTCACGTCTTCGACGGTCTTCTGGTCCAGCGTGATCCCGTTCTTCGCCGCGAGGGCGAACTTCAGCTCGGGTTCCAGGGTGCCTTCGAGGTGCAGGTGGAGTTCCGCCTTGGGGAGCCCGTGGGCGAAGGCGGCGAGGTCGGTGGTGCTCAAGCGATCAAACGCCCTTCTGAGGGTGCATGCCCATACGGGCCAAAACGACGTCTTCCACGATCTGGACGACGTTGTAGAGGATAAGCGATACCGCCGTGACGGCGACCACCGAAGTCCACAGCGCGCTGAACTGCGCCTGCGGCACGTACCCGGCGATCGATCCGCCGATGCCGCCGCCGACGGCCAGCCATTCGGCCAGCAGTGCGCCGGTGATCGCGCCGGGCACCGAGATGCGCACGGCCGCGAAGAACGCCGGCAACGAGGTGGGCATCGCGACCTTCTGCAGCTTCGTCCAGGCTCCGCCGCCGTAGACGTCGACGAGGTCGTTCATCTGGGGGGATGCGGAGCGCAGCCCGAAGGAGATGTTCACCAGGGCGGGGAACAGCACCACGATGCCGCCGATGACGGCGAGGGTCCAGAAGTCGCGGCCGAAGATGAGGATGATCACCGGCGCCATGGCGACCAGCGGCACCGAGCGCAGCAGCATCGCGACCGGCATGAGAGCGTGTTCGATGCCCTTGTTCAGCTGGAAGACGGTGGCCCCGAGGGTGGCCACGACGAGGCCGGCGATGAAGCCGATCGCGGCGTCGCCGAGGGTGACCATGAGGTTGCCGAAGATCATCTCCCGGTTGGCTTCGGCGGCGGGCACCTCGAAGAGGAAGTTCCACACGTCGACCGGCCCCTTGGCGATCAGCGGCGAGATCTGGAAGATCCACAGCACGCCGACCCAGATCACCAACACGGCGACGATCGTGCCGAGGAACGTGCCCAGCCCCCACAGGAACGCCTTCAGCGCTCCCGTCGCGGCCTGCTTGCGCATCGTGCTCTGCAGCTGCGCCGAGGTGTCGGGCTGTGCGGGGGGTTCCGGCGTGGGCGCGACCGGGGGGCTGCTGACGGAGGTCATGACGCACTTCCCTTCGACCAGGGCGCGGCGACGCGCGCGATGATGCCGACGATGCCGAACCCGGCGAGCGAGACCGCCCCGGAGGCGAGGGCCAGCGCCCACACCAGCGGCGCGTCGGATGCCTGCTGGGCCAGGACCATCGCGAGGCCGACACCGACCTCGATCTTGCCGAAGAACTCACCGAGCACGGCGCCGAGGAAGGCGGCGGGCACGGCGATCTTCAGGGCGTTCAGGATGGCCGGCAGCGCGGCGACGAGGCGCACCTTGAACAGCTGCGTGAGCTTGGATCCGCCGTAGACGGTGATGAGGTCGAGGCTCGTCTTGTCGGCCGACTTCAGACCGAGGAGGGCGCCGACGACCGTGGTGAAGAAGCACGACAGCGCGGCGAGGAGGATCGCCGTGCCCGACGGCTCGCCGACCGCGGGCGGTGGGATCAGGACGACGGCGAGCATGCCGATCGCGACGATCGGCACGCAGTAGGTGAGGATCGCGACCTGCATCGCGACGCCTTCCAGGCGCGGGACGATCAGCACGATCCCCGACATCAGCAGGGCCAGACCGTTGCCCCAGAGGTAGCCGATGCCCGCCTCGGCGAGGGTCACCGCGAAGTTTCGGGTGAAGTAATCCCACCCCGCGGCGATGTAGGCGCCGATGACCTCCGGCGGACTGGGGATGGGGTGGGCGCCGGTGGAGCTGACCCACACGGCCGAGATGATCCACCACAAGGCGATGAGGCCGACGCCGCCGATCGTGCCGATGAGCCACGGCGGCAGCTGCACGTCCTCCCACTCGATCGTGCGGGACTTCGAGGTGGCCTCAGTGGTCATCGGCCGCCGCGCCTCCCTCGCCGAACAGGAGCTCGGAGGCCTGGTCGACGTAGGCGTGGAACTCGGGGCTGCGCATCATCTCGGGAAGGCGCGGGCGCGGCAGGTCGATGGTCATGACCTCCTTCACACGGCCGGGGCGCGGGCTCATGACCGCGACCTGGTCGGAGAGGAAGATGGCCTCGGAGATGCCGTGGGTCACCAGCAGGGTGGTGGCCGGCTTCTCGGTCCAGATGCGCAGCAGCTCGAGGTTGAGTTTCTGCCGGGTCATGTCGTCGAGGGCACCGAACGGCTCGTCGAACAGCAACACCTCGGGGCGCATGATGAGCGAACGGGCGATCGACACACGCTGACGCATTCCGCCGGACAGCTGTGCGGGCTTGGCCTTCTCGAAACCCTTCAGGCCCACCAGCGAGATCATCTCGTCGACGTAGGTCTTGTCGACCGGCTGGCCGGCGATCTCGAAGGGGAGGCGGATGTTCGACAGCACACTGCGCCAGGGCAGCAGCGCCGAGTCCTGGAAGGCGATGCCGAGTTTGTTCTCCTTGCGCAGCTCCTTCGGGCTCTTGCCGTCGACGCGGGTGGTCCCGCTGGTCGGCTGCTCGAGCCCGGCGAGGATGCGCAGGATGGTGGATTTGCCGCATCCCGACGGCCCGAGCAACGACAGGAACGTGCCCTGGTCGGTGTGGAGGTTGGCGTCTTGGAGGGCGACCACCTGCTTGCGGCCGCTGGAGAAGACTTTGTTCAGGTCGGTGATCTGCAGGCCGGTGCCCAGGGTCGTCCCCTGGGCACCGGTCTGGGCGACGGTCTGCGTCACTGTGGAACTCTCAATCAGCCCATGAAGTCGAGGAGTTCGGGGTTCTCTTCGTAGACCTCGGCGAGGAGCGAGAGGTCGAAGAGGTCCGACGCGGCGAGCTCGATACCCGCGCCCGAAAGGCTCTCGATGGTGGCGGCCTGGAGGTCGTCGCTGATGGTGAACAGCCCGTTGGCCTCGACCTCGTCGGTCACGACGAGATCGTTCTGCGCGATCGAACCGGCGATCGAGGTGTCGGGGTCGAGACCCAGGTCGGCACCGTACTCCTCGTAGGCCAGGCGGGCGCCCTCTTCGGGGTCGTTGACCTGGTCGGTCCAGCCCATGATCTCGGCCTTCAGGAACGCCTTGATGGTCTCGGGGTTGCTGGAGATCATGTCGTCGGTCGTGGTGAGGGTCTCGGCGACGAAGGGCAGACCGTTGTCGGCGAAGGGCAGGTTGACGGTGTCGTAGCCCTCGTGCTCGATGATGATCGACTCGTTGGTCAGGTAGGCCATGAAGCCGTCGACCTCACCGTTGGTCAGCGGCGCCGGGTCGTACTGGACCGGGACGATCTCGAGGTCGTCGGCGGTCATGCCGTTCGCGGCCAGGAAGGCCATGAACAGGGCGGTGTTCGAGTCCTGCACGCCGATCTTCTTGCCGGCGAGGTCGTCGACCGTGGCGATGTTGCCGCCGTCGGCCAGCGACAGGATCGTGAAGGGGTTCTTCTGGTAGGTGGCGCCGACGATCTTCAGCGGCGCGCCTTCGGAGGCGACGACCGATCCGATCGAGACCGCGTCGCTCATCGCGACGTCGGCGGTGCCGGAGATGAGCTCGGTGGCGCCGGTCGAGGGACCGGGGACCAGGGTGACCGAGTCGAATCCGGCGTCGGTGTAGTAGCCCTTGCTGTCGGCGAAGAACTCGCCGGCGAACTCCTCGTTCTTGATCCAGCTGAGCTGTACCGTGATGTCGGTCATCATCTCGTCGGATGCCGCGTCGTCGGTGTCGGCGGCGGGCTCGGAGTCGGACGATCCGGCGCAGGCGGTCAGGGCGAGTGCCGACACGGCGATGCCGGCCAGTGCCGCGGAGATGCGGCCCCGTCGGGAAGAAAGGAAGGTCATGTGTGTGCTGTCCTCTGATGCGGGTGGTGCCTCGGGTAACGGAGTGGTGAATCAGGACGGATCCCGTTCCACGTGCGATGGACGCTACGGGATGTAGATTTCACGAACACTGGCCGCGGTGTTTCGGGGTCGTTACACCCTGCGATGAGTCCACCCCGAGCTCGCCGGGGTAGGAGCGGTGCGGAGCGAGCGGAGACGACGGCGGGTACGAGTGATCCCGCCGATCTCCCCACCCGTCTCAGCGCGGGTGGCCCAGCTCGGCGGCGATCTGCGGAAGCTGCGCGTGCACGCGTACGGTCGCCTCGGCCGACAACGGGTTCGTCGACAGGCCGTGCTCAGACACCAGCCGCCCGCCGACGTAGACGCGACTGAGGTTGCGCAGGCTCATCGACAGCACGTACGAGCGCACCGGATGCCACAGCGGACCCACATCGGGTCGGCGCGGATCCACGACGACGAAGTCGGCGAACTTGCCCACCTCGAGGCTTCCCACGCGGTCGTCGACCCCCACGATCTCGGCGCTTCCCAGCGTGTGAAGACGCAGCACGGTCTCCGGCATCATCGACAGCGGATCCTTCGTGCGCGCCCGTTGCATCGTCATCCCCATGCGCATGTTCTGCCACGGGTCCGACACGTCGGTGCAGGCCTGATCATCCAGGCCCATCCCGACCTTCATGCCCCGCTCGAGCATCTCCGGGACCAGCGCGACGCCCGACGCGAGGCGTCCGTTCGAGGCCGGCTGCCACGACATGGACGCGCCCCCCTCTGCGGCCTGCTCGATGATCTCCGGGGTGGTCTGGATGAAGTGGCCGAACATCATGTCGGGACCGAGCGCGCCCGCGTCCCGGTACATCGCGAACTTCGCCTGCTGCAGCGGCACGGCCTCCGGGGACTCCAGGAAGTGCGCCTGGTTGGTCACGCCCAGCCGCCGCATCGCCTGGACTTCGATCTCCGCAGCGTCCTCACGCGGCGACCACTGCACCTGGCCCATGATCGAGGCGCCCAGCGCGAGGTCGGGGTCGAGGGAGCGGGTGTGGGCGACGCTCTGGGCGAAGCGGTCGTGGATCTCGTCGTCGGAGCCGACGGTCGCATCCATCGCGATGGAATCCACGAAGCGGATGCCCGCATCCAGGCACGCATCGGCCTGACGCGTGTGGTACTCCAGTTCGCGCAGCGGGGCGTCGCCGACCCGCTTGCCCTCGACCATCCGCTCCCAGGACTGCAGCGGATCGGTGAAGTTGTAGGCGGTCGTGACGCCGTTGCCGAGGAAGTCGAGCGCCCCGTGCAGAGTCGACCAGTAGATGTCGTCCGGGCTCGCGCCCGCGGTCATCCCGAGCATCGAGTCGCACCATCCGTACAGCGTCTCGGTGACGCCGAGCCCGCGCAGTCCGCTGGTGAACAGGTGACTGTGCGACGACACGAAGCCCGGCGCGACGAAGCTCCCGTCGACATCGAGGATCTCGTCGGCGGTCGTGCCCGACGGCGGTTCGCCCGCGCCGAGCCCGGCGATGCGACCGTCTTCGACGAGCATCCACCCGCCGTCGATGAAGCCGGGGTCGTCGGTGCCGGCGGGAACCGTGATGAGGCGGGCGTTGGTGAGGAGCAGGCGTGTCATGGGAGTCCCGTCGTGACGATGCGTGTCCCGATCTCTGCGGTTTCAGGCCCTGTGGCGGACCGGAATCGGGACATGGTGGGCAAGGGATGGGGGGGATCAGGTGGTGCGGGCGTGGGCGAGGTTCAGCACGGCTTCGGCCAGAGCGCGGATGCCGTGGGCGACATCTCCGGTCGAGACGGATTCGGCCGGGTGGTGGCTGATGCCGTCGGGATTGCGGAGGAAGAGCATGCCGATGTCGGTGATGCCCCCCATGGCCATCCCGTCGTGGCCGGCCCGACTGAAGATCGTGGCGGGATCCTCGGCCGTGGCCGTCGTGGTCCCGATGCCCTCCCGGATGACATCCTGCAGCAGCGGCGCGCACGCGACTGCGGCGGCACTGTGGATCTCGCGGGCGCGCCAGCGCAGGCCACGGCGCCCCATGATCTCGTCGAGCTCGCCCGAAAGGGAGTGCCACACGCGATCACGCTCGCCGTCGAACTCGCCGCGCAGGTCGAGCGAGAACTGCACTTCGCCCGGAACGATGTTCACCCCGCCCGGGAAGGCCTCGAAGCGGCCGACCGTGCCGATGATGTGATGCTCGGCGCGGCAGATCCGCTCGACGGCGAGCGCGCCTTCACTGGCTCCGAGCAGCGCGTCGCGGCGCATGTCGTAGGGCGTCCCACCGGCGTGACGCGCCTCACCCTCGACGGTAAGAAGGAACCGGCGCGCACTGGCGATCGACGACACCACGGCGAGCGACTCCCCGCGACGGTCGAGTTCTGGTCCCTGCTCGATGTGCGCCTCGAGATAGCCGATGAGCTCATCCGGACCTCGAGCGGCCTCCCCCACACGTCCGGGGTCGAGTCCGAATTCGAGGAACGCCTGCCGCAGGGTCGTCCCGTCGGCGTCGGTGAGCTTCCACCACTCGTCCTTCCAGGTGCCGGCCACCGCCGAGGAGCCGAGCAGGGCCGTACCGAAACGGGTGCCCTCCTCGTCCCAGAACGCGATGATCTCCAGCGCGAACCCGAGCGCCGAGCGCCACTGGTCGGCGGTGCGCACCCGCAGCAGCCGGACGACCTCCATCGCCATGAGCACGCCGAGCATCCCGTCGAAACGACCGGCGTCGGGGACGGTGTCCAGATGCGACCCGAGCATCAAGGCCGGTTCGTCGCCACCGGTCGCGCCGCGCGGGTCGGAACCGAGGCGGCCGATCTGATTGCCCGCGGCGTCCTGCCGCGTCGACATGCCGATCTCGCGCATCCACTCCGCCACGAGGCGGTTGACCCGGGCGTGCTCGGGCGAGAGGTAGACCCGCTCGATACCGCCGTCCATCGACGTCTCCCGGGCGAGTTCGTCGCAGCGACCCATCACGCGTCGCGCCGACGCGGCGATCGCGTCGGGCGAGATCTGCAACAGCGACTCCGTCATGCCAGCGCCTCGGCGGCCGCGTCGACCCCGCCGCCCACCGGCACACGGGCGCCGAAGCGCCGCAGCACGTGCTCCAGCGCCGCGAGGGTGCTGAACACGGCATCCGGCCGCGCGTTGTACCCCATGGTGCCGATGCGCCAGACGCGGCCGTGGAGCGGACCGAACGACGTGCCGATCTCGATCCCGAAGTCCGTCAGCATCGCCTGACGTGCCGCATCGCCGGCGACCCCGTCGGGGATCTCGACGGCGACGACGTTCGTCATCTTGTGGGCGACGTCGCCGAACACGTCGAGGCCCAGTCCGCGCACCCCGGCGAGCATCGCGTCGCCGATGCGGCGGTGACGCTCGATCACCGCGTCTCGTCCTTCGAGCAAGAGCACGCGCGCGCACTCCCGTGCCCCGTAGAGCATCGAGGTCGCCTCGGTGTGGTGGTTCAGGCGCCGCGGGCCCCAGTAGTCGAGGATCATCCCGAGATCGAAGTAGTTCGACCGCACGAAGTCGTCGGCGCTCGCGTCGCCCTCCTCACGGATACCCGCCTCGATGCGGGTCCTCGACCGCACGACCTCCACCGCGCGGTCGCTGAGGGTCAGCGGCGCCGAACCCGACGGCCCGCCCAGGCACTTCTGCAGACCCGCGGTCGCGGCGTCCAGACCCCATGCGTCCGCCTCGAAGTCGTTGCCGCCGAGCGAGGCGGTGGCGTCGGTGTAGAACAGCACGCCGTGACGTCGGCAGATCTCTCCGATCTCGTCCAGCGGTTGGCACATGGTCGTCGACGTGTCGCCCTGGACCAGCGCCAGGAGCGTCGGCTTGACCCGCGTGATCGCCTCTTCGATCGCCGAGGGGGTGAAGACCTGCCCCCACTCGACCTCGATGGTGTGCACGTCGGCCAGGGCGCGTTCGGCGATCTCCGCCAGCAGGTGTCCGAAGCGTCCGAACACCGGAACGAGCACCTTCTCCCCCGGCCGCACGAGGGAGGTGATCGCCGCCTCGATCCCGGCGCGCGAGGTGCCGTCGATGAGCACGGTCGCCTCGTTCCCGGTGGCGAACACGTCGCGATACAGCGACTGCGTCTCGTTCATCGTCGCCGTCATGAACGGGTCGTATTGGCCCACCAGCGGCGCCGACATGGCGCGCAGCACGCTCGGGTACGCCGAGATGGGGCCGGGGCCCATGAGCAGGCGGGCGGGCGGATCGATCGGGGCGGGGAAAGTCATGATGTCTCTGATCGGTCGGGCGGGATGCGGGATGTCGGTCGCGGGTCGGATGCGGTTCACACGGTGCGGGTGACGGTCGCCGCGAGGCGTTGGGCCAGCCTCACGAGCGCGAGGTCGGTGCCGGCCGGTGAGACCAGGCACACCCCGACCGGCGCAGGCCCGTCGGTGGTCGCCACCGTCAGCAGGGGCACCGACACGGAGGGCAGGCCCGCCACGGCGGCCGGTGTGGTCATGCGCAGACTCGCCAGGCGGGTCGCGTCGACATCGGCGGGTTCGGCCGTCCGCGAGGGTGCGGGCCCGGGAGCGGTCGGCAGCAGCAGGACGCCCCGGTCGACGACGTCGGCCAAGGACTGCGCGATCTTCTTGACCGCGGCACGCGCCGCCGTCTCCTGGTCGGCGGTCACCTGTGAGGCGGCGCGGAAGCGCTCCGCGACGGCCGGTCCGACCGCGCCGGGATGCTCCCTCAGCCAGTCGCCGTTGTTGCGCCACGCCTCCGCACCCTGGACCGCGCGGAACGGAACGGCGTAGTCGTCGAGGTCGCCGATCGCCACACTGTCGACCTCGGGAGGCTCGTCGGCGGCGGCCAGCAACGTGAGCATCCGCTCGAACGCGGCGCGGGTGGCCGGTTCGACCACGGCGAGCGCCTCGCGGGGCACGAGGAAGCGCCACGGGAGGTCTTCGGCCGACGGGCCGTACACGCTCTCGGTCGACTCCGATCCGTCGTAGCTCAGGCACCAGTCCGCGACCCGCCTCAGGGTGTCGCCGTCGCGCGTCAGCCAGGCGACGGTGTCGAACGACTGCGCGAGCGGCAGCAGGCCCTGGCGGGGCACGAAATCATGGGTCGTCCGCAGGCCCCACAGGCCGTGGTACGAGGCAGGTACGCGCACCGAACCCGCCGTGTCGGTGGCCAGTCCGATGTCGGCATGGCCGAGCGAGACGGCCGTGGCCGGACCGCTGGAGGACCCGCCGGGCAGCGCCCACGGCGCGGCGGGGTTCGGGGGCGTGCCGTAGTGGACGTTGTCGCCGGCGATCGAATAGGCGAACTCGTCCGTGCGGGCGATGCCGCGCAGCGAGGCTCCGGCACGCAACAGGTCACCCACGGCCGGGGCGGTCCGCGGCTCGGGTCGTGCGCCGTCGAGGAAGGTCGGGTTGCCGGCGCCGATCCGGTAGCCCTTGATCGCGAAGACGTCTTTGACCGCCACGGTCAGGCCCTTCAGTGGCCCCTCCCACGCACCCTGATAGAGGGGATCGCCGACGGTGCGCCATACGGAGCCGTCGAACGCGCCGCCCACGGAGTCGAACCCGGTGGTCGCCGAATGGCTCGCGGCCATCTCGGCGGGGCCGTCGAAGTCGGCTTCGCGGATGCGCGCGTGCACCCCGCATACGATGTCGACGACCTGGGAGATGTCGAAGTCGACGGCGGCGGACAGGTAGGCGTACGCGAGATGTTCGTCCATGCCGTATCGGGCATGCAGGAGGGAGAGGGACGCCCGGACGCACCGGCGCATGGCCTCGCCGAGGTCCTCGTGCATCCCGGTCGGGACTAGATACTCCTGCGTCTTCACCAGCGGACCGTCCACCTCGCCGAAGCGTTTCCGCGCCTCGGCCGCCGGGATCACATCGAAGCGCAGGGTCGCCCGCAACGAGGCTTCGAGAGCCGTCAACGCGACCTCTCCGTCGCCCTGGGCGAAGTGCGGGTCGCCGACGTAGGCGAGCGCGCCCGCCACCTGCACCGGCAGGTAGAGGGTCGCGCCGACGGTGAGCAGCTTGATGTCGATGTTGCCGCCGTGGCTGCCCGGTGGAACCGAGTGCGGCCGCTGATCACCGCTGACGGCGATCCCCATCGTGCCGAGGAACGGGTCCAGCGGGTACTCCACCTCGCGCTCGACCCCGGCGGTACCCGCCACGCTGTCGTGCAGGGGGAGTGCGCCGTAGAGGCGCCCGGCCCGCTCGTGGACGGGGGAGAACACGCTCACCGTGTGTTCGCCACGCGGCAGCTCGCCCACGAGGGCGCCCTTGCCGTGCCGGTTCGAGATGACACCGTAGGGCACGCGCGGGTCCAGGCGCTCGACGGTGATCGCGAGCAGGTCACCGGGTTCCGCCCCCTCGACGCGGATCGGACCGGTCACGACGTGCGGCCCGTCCTGCGCGGGGTCGCGGGCGAGCTCCGACGCGATCTGGATCGCATCGTCGAGAACGGCCTCCGGTCCTACGCCGTGCCGCGCGAAGAAGGCGCGGGGGTCCTTGCCCTGATCCTCCAGGATGCCCTCGTGGCTGACTGTGTCGATCGTGACCGTCTCCCCCGGCACGATCCGCAGCACCTCGGTGTCGGCCTCGCAGGGTAGGCGCCCCCAGGTGACGGTGTCCAGGCGCGCAGGCAGATAGTGGTCACCGGGGATCTCGCCGCGGCCGGGCTGCAGGATCTCGAACGCCTTCGTCATGTCGTCATCCTCGTCCATGTGCTCACCGGCGCGCATCGTCGGAGTCGTCACGGGCCAGCAGATGGCCGCCGGGGTTCCCCCGCCACTGCGGCGCCTCACCCGCGCCGCCCTCGGTCACATCGAACACCGAGCATCCGTGCAACCACGTGCGGCGGGTACGGCCGGTGAGGGTGCGGCCGTCGTAGGCCGAGATGGGGTTGCGGTGCAACAGCGTGCGCGCGTCGACGGGGAAGACGTCATCGACGCCGAAGACCGTCAGATTCGCGGCGGCGCCGATTTCGATCCGTCCGGCGTCCAGACCCGCGATCGCCGCGGGTCCGGTCGAGAACAGCGGCACGATCCTCTCCAGTGCGACACCGCGGGCGCGCGCCTCGGTCCACACCGCGGACATCCCCACCTGGAGGCCGGAGATACCGCCCCAGGCCAGCCCGAAGTCACCGTCGCCGTCACGCTTGCGCTCGACCGTGGAGGGCGAGTGGTCACTGACGATGCCGTCGATGGTGCCGTCGAGCACACCCTCCCACAGGAGGTCACGGTTGGCCGCCTCGCGGATGGGCGGACAACACTTGAACTCCCCGGCACCGTCCGCGATCTCCTCGGCGATGAGCGTCAGATAGTGCGGGCAGGTCTCCACCGTCAGCGGCAAGCCCTCGGCCTTCGCCTGCCGGATCGCGGGCAGCGCGTGCGCATCGCTGAGGTGCAGGATGTGGGCGCGGGCCCCGGTGCGTCGCATCGCGTCGATGACGCTCGTGATGGCCGCCTCTTCGCTGGCCGGTGGACGCGAGCGCAGGAAGCCCTCGTAGTCGCGGCCGAGCGGACCGTCCGGTCCGAGGAAGGTCGGGTCTTCCGCGTGGACGATCAGCTGCGAGCCGACCGCCGCGATCTCGACCATCGCCTCTTCCATCTGCGTGGCGGTGAGGTGGCCGAACTCATCCACCCCGGAGGGGGACAGGAAGCACTTGAAGCCGTAGACGCCGGCGTGGTGAAGCGGGGCGAGTCGCCCGAGGTTCTCCGGGACCGCCCCGCCCCAGAACCCCACGTCGATGTAGGCGGAGGCGCGGGCCGCCTCGCGCTTGGTCTCCAGTGCACCGGGGCTGATCGTGGGCGGCACCGAGTTCAACGGCATGTCGACGATCGTCGTGATCCCCCCGGCCGCCGCCGCAAGGGTGGCCGAGCGGAACCCCTCCCACTCGGTGCGGCCGGGTTCGTTGACGTGCACGTGCGAGTCCACCAGTCCCGGGAGCAGCACGGCGTCGTCGGGCACCAGCACGCGCCACTGGGCGGTGGTCTTCTCCGCGGGATCGAGGATGTCGACGATGCGCCCGCCGTCGAGCACGACGGTGGCGGGCTGGAAGGATCCGTCGATGAAGGCTCGTCGAGCGCGGATCGCGGTGCGCACGGGTTTCACGCGCCTGACGTTACGCGCGGCGCGTTTCCGCGGTGTTACCTGCACGAACATTCTGTGTGCCGTCGTGACCGGCCGTCACCTGCGGGAAACGGATCCGCGCTACCGTGCCAGCGTGTACCTCTCCGACTTCAACTCCCTCGACGAAGCGACCGCGCGCGACATCGCCCGGGTGTGGGCGGCCGTCCCCGCCTGGGTCGACGCCGTGGTCGCCGGCCGACCATATGCCTCGATCGACATGCTCACTGCGCGTGCCGCGGAGCTCGCGAAGGGATGGGGTCCCGACGAACTCGGCCAGGCCCTGTCGCAACACCCCCGCATCGGCGAGAAAGCCGAGGGTGCGGGTGCCGAGGCCACCGCCTCACGCCGCGAGCAGTCGACGATGACCGACGCCGACCCGGCCGTGGTCGCGGCGATCGCCGCCGGGAACGCTGCCTATGAGCGGCGTTTCGACCGCGTCTTCCTGATCCGCGCCGCCGGTCGCACCCCGGATCAGATCCTGGGCGAGCTGCAACGACGACTGGCCAACGACGACGACGCGGAGGTCGCCGAAGCCTGTGCGCAGCTGGCCGAGATCGCCCTGCTCCGCCTCCGCGGCGCGATCGACGGCGACGACCGGATCGACCGGGAAGGACGCACCTCATGACCACGCACCTGACCACGCACGTCCTCGACGCGTCGCGTGGCATGCCGGCCCGCGGTGTCAGCGTGGCGCTGGCCCGCCTGCACGATTCCGGTGAGGTCGCACACATCGCCGACGGACTCACCGACGACGACGGCCGCCTCGCCCTGGGGCCCGCGCTCCTGGACCCGGGCACGTACATGATCACCTTCGCCACCGGCGCGTACTTCGACGCGCAGCATGTCGAGGCCTTCTACCCGCTGGTGACGGTGAGCTTCACGGTCGCCCCGGCGGGTGAGGGCGAGACGCCGCACCTACACGTACCGCTGTTGCTCAGCCCCTTCGCGTACTCGACCTATCGCGGTAGCTGACGCGGCTCGGCGATCCTGCGTGAACAAGACAGGCAACTCGTCCGCAGCGCCCCGATACGGGGGGATATCGGGGCGCCACGAGCGAAATCTCCTGTCTTGTTCACAGGGTCGATTCGGAGGCCGACTCAGGCGCCGTCGACGCCGTACGACTCCGCCGGCGGTGCCGGGGGACGAACTCAGACGACGGGCTGCTGCAGATCGATGACCCAGCCCGAGGCGTCCGGGCCGTCGAACGGCGTCTGCAGGTAGATCTCCCGCCCCGCGCCGGCCGGACGCGCCCCGCGCCGTTCGACCTCGCCCATCAGCCCCTGCCACGCGGCTTGGATGCCTGAAAGGTCGGGGGCCTCGAGCCGGGTCGAGACCGCACGGTCGGCGGCGGCCACGTCGATGCGCTGCAGCCCTGCCGGCACCGGCGCATCGCCGACCTGTTCGCCCACGACCACACGCATCCCGTCGCCCTCGACGTCGTAGGTCGCAACGCCCGGGCCGACCCGCGTCGCGGCGACGGCGTCGACCGCACCATTGACCCGATCGAACAGGGGGCCGATGTCCCCTTCGATCTCGTCGATCGACGCGACGCTCGTGGCGACACCCACGAGGGTGAGGGCGGGAAGGGCGGTTTCGGTGAATTCGGACATGATCGGTCCTTTCTCGATCAATCGGAGCTTCGCCTCGATGCGGGCCAGCCGCAGCGAGTCCTGCGCGACCTGCGCTCGCAGGACGTCACGCCGCACTTCGAGCAGCACCTGCACGCGTTCTGCCGTCAGTCCGTCGTCCAACATCGACCCCACCTGTTCGAGGGAGAAGCCGAGGTCCTTGAGGGCGACGAGCTGGTTGGCGCGCGGCAGCTGTGCGGACGAATACGAGCGGTAGCCGCTGTGCGCGTCGACCCGCGCGGGCACGAGGATTCCGAGCCGGTCGTAGTGACGCAGCATCCTCACCGACACACCCGCGATCCGGGCGAACTCTCCGATACTCAACATGGTGATCCCACCCCACGCCCTGACACCGTGTCAGGGTCAAGTGTCCCGTATCGGGGGGCGTCAGGCGGTGAAGACGGTGTGCACGTCGCCGGCGACGGCACGGCCGCCGAGCGCCTCGAGTTCGAGCAGCACGGCGCTGCCGACCACGTCGGCGCCCAGCTCGGCCAGCAACCGGTGGCTGGCGCGCAGGGTGCCACCGGTGGCGAGCACGTCGTCGAGCACGAGCACGCGAGACCCCGCGGGGATGTCATCCGATGCCTCGACCGCGGCCTCACCGTACTCGAGGGCGTAGGAGACGGATGCGGCCGGGCGCGGGAGCTTCCCGGCCTTGCGGATCGGCACCATCCCGGTGCCGGTCGCCACGGCGGCCGCGCCGGCGAGGAGGAAGCCGCGCGCCTCGATGCCGGCGACCACGTCGAACCGACCCCGGAAGGGCTCGACCAGCGCTTCGACGCAGACACGGAACGCGCCGGCGTCGGCCAACAACGGGGCGATGTCGCGGAAGAGGACCCCGGGTTCGGGGAAGTCGGGGACGACGGCGATGAGCTGTTCGGCGCGGGCGAGGTCTGCGTGCACGCGGCAACATTACCCGCAGTGACGGCGGTGTCTGATGTCAGGATGGGCGCATGACCGACGATGCGCGCGCACCTCTCGGCCCGACGCCCGGCACCGGGGATTTCACGCAGGCGGTCCGCAGTCTCTCCGACCGCTTCGCCGCGGAAGCCGCAGAACTCGATCCGGATGCCCCGATCGCCTCGGACGCGTGGCCGACCGTCGGAGGCATGGTCGACCATCTTGGGCAGATCCAGCGCTGGTGCACAGAGGTGCTGCGCACGGGTGCCGCCGTCGACCGGGCCGAGCACGTCCGCCCCGCCGAACGTGACCGCTTCGCGTGGTTCGTGGAAGGCTCCGCCGCTCTGGCCACCGAACTGGGGACGCGGGATCCGGCGACCGGATGCTGGGCATTCGTCCCCGGGGGCACGAACGGGTTCTGGGCGAGACGACAGGCGCACGAGGCCCGCAAGCATCTGTGGGACATCCGCACGGCCACGACACCGGTGCCGGAACTTCCCGAGGCGGGTGGACCCGAGATGGCCGCAGACATCGTCGACGAGCTGTACGCGGTGTTCCTCGCACGCGCGGTGCGCGGTGGGCTGGCCCCGCTGGCCTCCCCCCCCTCGCGCTGGTCGCGACCGACGCGGCGGTCACGTGGCATCTGGCGACCGACTGGAGCGTCATCCGTTCCGCCGAGGTGCCCGCCGACCCGGCGGCCACGGTGCTCCAGGGCCGGCTCGGCGATATCGCCCTGTTCGCGTGGGATCGCGCCGCACCGGAGGACCTGCCCGACCGCTTCGCGATCACCGGATCGTCGGCCACCGTCGCGGCCTACCGCGACGCCCCCGTCCATCCCTGACTGACGAGGCCGCGGCGTCCCCGCATCCGCGTGTCACCGGATGTCGGAAGTCGCGGCCGAAGTGACACCTCGCGGCAACCGAACCGTTCGCGCCCTCGGCCGATGGCGCGAACGAGAGAAGAGCGGCCCGATCAGAGGGTGCCGACGCCGAGGTTCACGGGGCTGTCTTCGATGTTCCCGACGATCCCTCGGATGATCCCGGTGCCGTCGGTCCCCCGAAGGCTCTCGTACCAGGCCTCCGTCGCGGCCGGGTCGAACGCGTGCGTCTCGTGGGCCCGCTTGCGCGCCCGGTCGACGAGCTCGCCGGCACGCACCGTGCGGGACTTCTCGTACCGGCGCAGGGTGTCCTCGACCGAGAGGGTGTTGGTGGCGACCGCGATGGCCAGCGCGAAGGAGTCCTCGAGCGCCGAACAGGCCCCTTGGCCGATGTCGGGCGAGGTGTTGTGGGCGGCGTCTCCGAGGATCGCCACGCGGCCCTTCACCCACGTGTGGAACGGGGTGATGTCCCAGATCTCCACGCGGTTCAGCGACACGTCCGGATCGATCGTGTCGAGCAGCGCCTGCACGCCCGGGGCCCACGAGCCGAACGCCTCCCGCAACGGGGCGACACCGTCGGCGCGGTCGTAGGGCACACCGGAGGGTTGCGGGATGTCCACGAAGAAGTAGAAGCGGTCGTCGGCGACCGGCATCACGGCACACCGCTTGCCCTCTCCGACGTAGGTCGTCCACTGGTCGACGGGCCCGATCGCCTCGTTGGCCGGCACCAGTCCGTTGAAGTTGGTGTACCCGGAGTATTCGCGTTCGATGCCGCCACCGGTGACGTGGTCGCGCACGAACGAGCGCGCCCCGTCGGCACCGATGACCATGTCGGCGGTGTCGGTCGATCCGTCGGCGAAGGTGACCGTGACCGTCTCCCCGTCGTCGTCGATGCCGGTGGCCGTGCTCGACAGGTGGATGTTCTCCATCCCGACCGTCTCCATCAGCAGCGCCTGCAGGTCGGCGCGGGCGACCGGATAGGGCCGCTGTCCGGTGAGGGCGGTGACCGGTTCGAGGGAGAACCGGCACATCTCCTCGCCGGTCACGCCCTCGTAATAGGCCATGTCCTCCATGCGGCCCCCGAGAGCGGCGACCTCATCGGCCAACCCCAGCCAGTTCAGCACCTTCACCCCGTTGGACCAGAGCGACAGGGCCGCCCCGACCGGCTTGTTCTCACGCATCCGGTCGTAGAGGACGACCTCGTGGCCCAGGCGCTGCAGTGCGATCCCCGCACTCGCCCCGCCGATACCGGCGCCGATGATCACGATCTTCATGTGGTGAACATTAGGCGTCGCGTGTCACGGGCCTGTTACGCGGATGCGGCCGGGCGTGCACCGACGCATCGACGAAGGTCGAGGGTCGCGGTCGCAGTCTCCACCAGGTCGACACCGAGGGCCTCGCCGGCGACGGGAGGGTGTCGTTCGTCGCGGCGGGGCCGGCAAGGCAGGACTTCTTCGTATGGGTGATGGTCGGCGCCGCCACCTGCACGGCGACACCGCCGACACTCGCCGGATACGTCGAGTTGACATGCGAGATGTACCCGCCGTCCTGGCCGACCTCGTATTCGGACACTTTCTGTCACATACATGTGAACGCGGGATGACCTGCACGAAAAACTCCGCTTCGCGAGAGACCCCGAGACGGGCCGCGACTAGCCTGGGGGACTATGACGACCCCCACCCCGGAGACCTCCCCCGCCCCGGAGAACGGCACCGACACGACGCCCGGCACCGAGTGGTGGCGTTCTGCGGTGATTTATCAGATCTATCCGCGGTCGTTTGCGGATTCGTCGGGTGATGGTGTGGGGGATCTGCGTGGGGTGACGGCGCATCTGGATGATCTGGCCTCGTTGGGGGTGGATGCGTTGTGGTTGAGT
>NZTV01000119.1 GCA_002703245.1 Microbacterium sp. | reverse complement strand
TTTTCTAAATTTTTCTGCATTTATATCTTTTCGGAAGAGAAATAATGGTGTTACCCCTAATAAAGCATATTTTCCTAATTCTTCAAATGCTTCATTGATTTCTGGACTATAGACTATTCCCCACACTAACGGTAAAAAGAATACTGTGCAAGAAAAGAGTAAAAATGAAGCTATACTTCCTTTTAAATTAATTCCATTTTTAAAAAATGAAATAATTGTCGTGGCAATCAAAATGATCAAACCAATATTACTTAAAGAGGTTTTTAATGGCAAAAAAAAGGTTGCCACAAAAATGCTTTCTAACGTTACTATAGATAAAACTTTATCTTTATTCATTGTTAATTTTCTAGGGAGTAGTAGAAATAAGCTAATTTTTCTCCTATATCGTTTAATGCAATTTGGTTATAGTGCACTACATCTTTTAACCATCCTCTTTCAATAAAAAACTCTGTCTCGTTATAACCAATATAAACATTCTCCATTTCTTCAGCTACTTCTCTTTGGGCCTCTCTTATTTGTTGGTAACAATTGCTTTTGGATTCATCCCCTTCAAAACTACCTGTTTCAATGATTATAAATGGCACATCTTTAAATTTTTCACGAAATCTTTTTATCAACTTTTTCAACGAAGTTTTATAGACTTTTTTGCTAATTTTCCCAAGAAATATGGCGGCACCATCATTTTCCCCTTGAGACCAAAAAATCGCATCTACCTTTTTAAATTTTGAATCCTCTAATGCTTTATTTATCTTTTGTAAACTTGAAGAAAATAACTTTCCTCTTTCATCCCAATTTCCCCAGTTATTTTGCTCTGCTTCAACAGTTAATGAAGAACCACCTTTAGCAGCCTGAACTATTATAACTTCATTTTTAGATAACTCTGAATATTTATATGCTAAAGCCGGAATGAAACTTCCCGTTTGAGCAACTTGAAAATTTAAATGGTTTTGTCCTACTGGATCTTTTAGCACTTCTAAAGTATCTAGCAAGGAATTGTATTCAAATACTTTTTTGTTAGGAACAAAAACTGATTTTCCAGAATCTCCTACTCCGGATGCGTTACTTTGACCTGCTATAACGAAAACCTTTTGATCATCTCTACTATTACAGCCTATCAAATTTAAAAAGCCAATTAAAAAAATTATCCGAAAAATTATATATTTCATCTAAAAAAATTCTTTTGTCCAAAAATAGAAACTAGATAATAAATATAATTGTTTTTCATAGTTTACCTTTTTTGTTCTATGTAGTTTAAAATATTTTTCTATTTCTTCTTTTCTAAATAGTTTACCAAAAAGACCAGTATCTGATATTAATTTTTCTTCTAAAACTTCTCCTGTGCTGCCTTCAAACCAGCTCTTTGTGGGAGCATAAAACCCTCTTTTTTTTCTGTAAATTACCTCATTAGGCAGGTGTTTTTCTGCTAGCTTTTTATGCAACCATTTACTTTTAAATAGTCCGGTTTTAAGGTGAGACGGAAGACTTTCTGCAAATGCCATCAGTTCAATATCTAAAAATGGAACTCTTGTTTCTAAAGAACTTTGCATCGAAATTTTATCGGTGTATAATAGTAAATCATCAGAAAGATTCATTCGGGCATCTAAAACCATCATTGCTTCAACTGCATTTCTATCATTTAAACGGTATGTCTCTATTTTTTTGGATAAAAGATCTACAGTTTGATTTGTATCAATATTATTTTGACGTAATAAACTTTTTAGCATTTTATCATCAAATAACGAATAAGACTCATTAAAACGTTCAGCCCTATTCGTTTTAGCTATTGCATTAATAGCTCTTCTTACTCCATCCTTTTTTATTTTAGATTGAATTGTATTTAGTAATGGTAGTGGTAATTTACTTAAGTTCTCTATACTATTTTGTGGTTTATATCTTAAATAACCTCCCCAGGGTTCATCTACACCCTGTCCGGTAAGAGTTACTTTAAAACCATCTTCATTAATTTTTTTGGCCAAATAATGAATAGGAAATATAGATGTAGATCCTAACGGTTCTTCTATACTCTTAACCAACTTTGGAAAAACTTCTAAAAATGAGGACTCTTCAATTAAAACTTTCTCATTTTCAACTCCTATAATCTTTGCAGATTGTTCCGCATCTTCCAACTCATTTATAGTATTATCATTAATCTGATATCCTCCCGTATACGTTTTTAAGTTTGTATTTGTTTCATCTACTATAAATTTTGCTAATAATGCAGAATCGACACCGCCACTGAGCAACATAGATATAGGAACGTCTCCCATTAGTTGACTTTTAACTGCTTTTTTTAGTAAAAATTCATATTGTTCTAAAGCCTCTTCTTTTTTTAATTTATTATTAATTGAAGGAATATTATGAAAGCTTTTTTCTTCTATAATAGATTGTGATGTTAAATCTACAGTAATTATAGTAGCTGTTTTAACTTTATAAATATTCTTAAAAAATGTATGAGGCGCTGGTAAGTAACGTAGTTTTAAATATGTTGGTAAATAAATTGCGTTAAACTCTTTCTTTACTCCTAATTTAAATAACGGCTTAATCTCTGAAGCAAAATTGATTAGTTTTTCTCCTTTTTTAGAATAATAAAGAGGCTTAACACCAAAAGGGTCTCTTGCTAAAAAAAGTTTGTTTTGTTTTTTGTCTAATAAAGCAATCGCAAAAATTCCATTAAAGTCTTTTATAGACTCAATACCAAATTCTTGTATGTAATAAAGAATAGTTTCGGTATCTGAATGACCTTTAAAATTTTTGAATGAAAGTTTTTGCTTTAAATCTTGATGGTTATAGATTTCTCCATTAAAAATTAGCGTATATCTTTCATTTTCAGAATGCATAGGTTGACTACCTGCATTGCTTAAATCTACAATAGATAATCTTACGTGCGCTAACTCTAAATTTTTATATGAATACTTATTTTCTTGATCGGGACCTCTATGATTTATTTCACTTAAAATTTCATTGTTAATCTTATTATTAAAGCTCCCTACGATGCCACACATAAATTATATTATTTACTACTGCCTAATTTCTTTTTTTAATCAATTTTGCAGGTACTCCTCCTACAATTGTGAATGGCTCTACATTTTTTGTCACTACGGCTCCAGCACCAACTATTGCACCTTTTCCTATAGAAACTCCTGGCATTATAATCGCATTTCTTCCAATCCAAACATCGTCTGCAATATTTACAATTTCGCTTTCTGTCTCTCCTTGTAAAACCATCGGCACATCTACACGGCTATGAATATGTGTTGTAGATAGAATTTTTACATCTGGAGCAATCATTACATAATCACCTATTGTTGCAGCTTGTAAAAAAACTCGCTCATTAATTTGGCAGTGCTTACCTATTTTAAGGTTTTTTGTATCGGCTATATATATATTGCATTGGAATGCCGAATTTCGATCAAATGGCATTACTTTTAATAATTTTGAAAGATACAAAACCCTTATAGTATTAGAAAGTGTAATAAATCTACTATTCGGTAAATGTTGAATAAAAACATAATAAACAATAAGTAATAATTTATGTAGCATCTTAAAGTTTTTTATTTTTAAGTTCAAGCTTATTTGTATTAAAAAACATAAGTGCAATAGCTAATCCTATGTAGAAGCCGGCAATTGCTGAACTAAAAATATGTCCCGCTAAGTTTGCACTTATAATTAGGAAAAATAAAAATAGTATAACAGCATTAGAATAATTATATCCTTTTAATTCTTTCAGTTTATTTGCATTTAAAAACCAATAATAAATAATTATTAAAAGAATAGAAAGACCACTTATTCCGTTAGTAAAAAGTAAAGTGAAAAAATCTAGTTCGGGAATAGATTCAACTAAATTCACGTAAAAATTCTGACCAAGACCTAACACTTTTTCCAAAAAATTGTATTTTTCTCTATATATTATCCAACCATCTATTAAAAAGTTATTTCTATTAGATAATAAAGTTTGCCAAAAATCTCCATCATTCATTTTACTAGAGATTTTCAATTTTTCTAAAACTCCCGACTTAGTTACGCCATAATAGAATACACCTATCAAGGTCGGTAATCCTAATAAAAAAACAACAAACCAAATTTGTAATTTTTTAAATGAGATCCTTTTTGAAATAGAACTGATCCAAGGTATTAAAAATACAACTAAAACTCCTCCTAATACAGTTTTTGAAGTAATAAGGAAAGAAAAAATTAAAAAAATAAATAAGCTTAGAACAAAGATTTTATAATATTTATTTTGTTTAAGGTAACTGGCTATGAGAAACCCTAAAGTTAATACTAGAATAGTTAATTCGTTCCCGGCATAAATGAAACCTCTCGTACCTACAGCATTACCATAACCATGAAAATAAAACGACATACCTAAACCAGCTGCTCCTAAAGCTAGATTAATTAATAAAAATAGAAAGCCTAGAATTACTGAATATTTAATCCAGTTATAAATCTTTATAAAATATGTTGATTGAAATAAATTCTTGAAATAAAAAAAACTTAATGGTATCGACACCCATTTTATTGCAGTAATTACATCTTCAATAAAAAAATAAAAATCACCTGTTTTTATAAAGCCAAAAAAAGGTGCTATTAAAAAGGAAAAGAATATTAAAATAAAAAAAAGAAAGTCTCTTGTATAAAGAACTTTGAAAGCCATTAAGACTAAGAGAAATAATTTATAAAATTGACTTATAGGTAAATGAATGTCTTTCATTAAAAAAAAGCCATTAATCATATCTACCAAAACTATAAAGCTAAGCAGCAATAAGATAAGTTTATCTATTATAGATAAATGTATTTTCAAAATAAAACTCTAATTTTGGCAAATCTACTCATTATAGTTTTAATCTTAGATTTGCTTATAATATTCTCTATGAAAATTTTTCTTATATCAAATATGTTTCCATCAAAGAAAGATCAATTATTTGGTGTATTTGTTAAAAATTTTAAACTTGAATTAGAGCGTCAAAATGTTATATTTTCTGAAGAATCCCTTATTAAAGGAAGATCAATTTCTCTCGTAAAAAAAACTGGAAAATATATTCTTCACTATTTATCTATAATTAAGAACTTTATTTTTGGTTCATATGATATAATCTATATTCATTATTTAGCTCATCACATACCGATTCTATTATTATTACTTCCTTTTAAAAGAAAGAAATGGGTTATAAACACTCACGGGAATGATGTTTTATCTATTGAAAAAAATTCCTTATTAAAAAAAATTTCTAATGTTTTACTAAAAAATATAGACTTAATTATTGTTCCTTCTTCATATTTTGAAAAAGTTTTACTGGATAATTATAACTTCCTTAAGAAAGAAGATATTTTTATTTCTCCATCAGGAGGTATAGACACTACTATATTTCACCCAAAAGAAAATACAAAACTATTTAAAGAAAAAATTCATTTGGGTTTTGTTTCAAGGTTTATTAGAGAAAAGGGTTGGAAAACTTTTTTAGAGGCATTAGTATTATTAAAAAATAACAACATCTCTTTTTCAGCAACAATCGCTGGCAAAGGTCCTGACGAAGAGGAAATAAAAAAATTTATTAGAAATAATAACTTAACAGAGATAAACTTTCTAGGGTTTGTAGAACAGAGAAGTCTGGCTGATCTTTACAGTCAGTTTGACTTATATATTTTCCCTACTTTAAGTGATAGTTTAGGCCTAACGGGTTTAGAAGCAATGGCCTGCGGTACTCCGGTTGTTAGCACAAATAGTACTGGCCCGTCTACTTATATCCAATCTGAAATAAATGGATATTTATTTGAACCTAAAGATGATAGCCAATTAACAAGCTGTATTAAAAAATTTTTTAATTTGAATAAATTCGATAAAAATTTAATGTCTCAAAAAGCGTTAGAAACAGCTAATGATTATGAAAAAAATTTGGTGACTAAAAAACTTATTGAGCGGCTAAGAATTTTAATTAGTATTTAATACATCTATATCAAATTTCTCTTTTAGTTTTTTTGAATCATTGATGATTGTATTTTTTGTTTCTTCTGGAATTACTACATTTTCTGATGATACACTTCCCTCTTTTTTAAATAATTTTCGCTTAAGTTCATATCTTTTATTCGCATTGAAAAATTTATCAATAATAGAATGAACCAATATGCTTCTAATCTTCGTATCCTTTCCAATTTCGTATATGTTTCTAGCAAAACTATTTTGAGGTACTCCTGTTTTATTTTCGTGTAAAAGTCCTGTATCAAGCTTTGATATTTCCAGAAATTCGTAGAGGTCATCTAATACCTCAGACTGCTTATTTTTATCAATGATTTCCTCAAATAAAACAATTTTTATATTTTCTTTTGGAAAAATTTCAAAAGCATTACAAATTTTATCAAAATATAGACTCCTAGATAAATAGTGTTCAGAATCTTTTTTTAATTCGTTTTCTAATATTTCCTTTTCATTAATTTTTCCTTGCTGTTTATAAAACTTAAACATTGATTTAAGTCTATTAAGAGGGTTTCGTAAACAAATTATAATTTTTGCATTAGGAGAATATTCTTTAATTCTAATTAACGATTGTTTTTGTTCAATTAAATCAACATCAGAAGTAATAACATTTTTAATCCCATTATTATCAGAAAATAATTTCTCAAATTTCTTTTTTTTGTTTTTGTAGTAATTTTCGTCAGAAAAAAATGGATGAGAATTATTGTAATCTTTAATCAAAGGACCAAATATTTCTGGATGATTTCTCAATGTATCATATAATGAAGTTGTACCTGCTTTTTGTATGCCTACGATAAAAATATTTGGTTTAATCATTATTTATCTAAAATTATAATAAGTAATTATGTTCAACTTTTTCTTTAGGTAAATTGTTCCTAGCAAATTCCAAAGTGCCATACTTATAACGGTTGAAACCGCAATACCAATAGCTCCATAAATAGGAGTGAAAATTAAATTAAGTATAATATTGGTAATCAACGCAATTAACACGAAATTTCTAAACTTTGTTTGATGTCCTGTCATTTGTAAAATAACACCAACAGAACCCGATAAAGAGTTTACTACCTGTCCTATAGATAAGATAAGCAGAATAATAGAACCTGCTAAAAACTCTTCTCCAAAAAATTCTAAAATATAACAATGGAAAATAATGATTACCGATATTAGCAATAAAGTAATTAAAAAATTTAATCTTGTTGAAAAACGAATAAGCTTTTTAAATGTAATCATATCTTCTTGCTTATAAGCTGCTGAAATTTTAGGTGCAAGTATAGAGTTGATTGCTTGTAAACCAAAACTTGTTAATGTAGCTATTTTTAAACTTACACTGTAAATACCAACAACATCATCGCTTTCGAAAATTCCTAAAATAAAAGTATCTATCCAGCCAAGTACAACTAAAATTGCTGAAGAAAGCATCATTGGGAAACTTTCCCTTAAAAATTTCCACGAATTGTAATCAGACTTTATTCGAATTGGTTTTAAATAAAATAAAACTGCAATAAAGCTACCAATACCTAAGCATACTAATGCATAAAAATGAGCTTGAATAGTTATCAATTCATCTTTCGATATAAAATAGTATAACCCTACAGCTAATATTAACGTTACAAGAAAACGTCCTGCATTATTTAAAAAAGCATAGGTTTTATTTTTTCGAATCGCTCTAAAAAAACTTGCGCATAATAGCGTTGAAACCCATAATGGAATCGCGAATGAAATCCATTTTAAATAAGGAATCAATTGTTCTTTACCAAAAATTTTAATCGCTATTAGCTCTCTTAAAAAATAGACCAACACTCCGATTAATGAAGAAAACACTAAAGCCTTCAGTAACATTTTAAAGAAAGTTCCTGTATCTGCTCGTATTACATTTTCATCTGAATAATATTTGACCAAGTTAATATCGATACCTAATCTTCCCAGCATTGTTGCCATCATGAATATAGAAAAGCTAATTGCGATTAGTCCATTGACCGATGCTCCAAAATTTCTTGCGACAAATAGAGTAAATAAGTAGCCTGCTAAAGTTCCAGACAAACTAAAAACCAAAAAAGAAAATCCTTTAGATAAGATTTCTTTTTTATCAGAATCTTTAAATTGATTTTGAATTCGAATTTTGATTTTTTTCAATGAAGTAATTATGCTGTTTTAAGTTAATGTATAATAATGAACACCCCTTGGCTGCAAATATTATAAAAATAGGATATATTTCGTATCTATATCTAGGTTGAATCTCAATCAGTAAATAAGCGATTATAAAACCAAGTAAAATTACTAGCAAAAAGATTTCTTCATTTTGCATTTTTTTTGCTTTTCGTAAAATCACATAACATAAACAACTAAAAACTATTATTAACCAAAAATAATTGGTAATTTGTTTTTTCGAAGGTGAATTATAATTGCTCCAAAAGAAGACAGCATCTAATTTTCCCCACATCAATTTGAATTTTTCTTCAAATAAATTGATAAGATTTATCTTGTTGCTAAGTCTTTTATTAATTTCATTTTTTGCAAGAGCCTCAAAATTATCTGACCTTAGCAAGTTTTGATCTGCTTTATTCCACTGTCCTGTTCTTTCAGGGTTTAAACCAACCAAAAGTTTATAACTTGGCGCAGGGTTGTAATAAAGCGTTTTGTCTGTTATATTAAATAAAAAGAAGCAACAACTAATTGTAAAAATTACTAATTGATAAGGTAAAACTATTTTAAAAAAGTCTTTAACCAGTTTCGTAAGATAAAATTTTATTGATGAAAATTTAAAATCAATTAGAAAAGTAAAAATTAATGTTAGTAAAATTGCAATTAGAAAAACAGTTCCTATCGGCCTAAAAATATGCCCAAATCCTATAAAAAGACCAGAATATATAAATTGTTTGTTTAAAAATAAGTAAACCCCTAAAATTAAAAAAAAGATAGAAATAGTTTGGTTAGTTAGAACTGTAGTATATATAACAAAGGGAGGGAACAGAGATCCTATTAATAAAGCAATTGCGGCTGTTTTATAATCAAAAATTTTTTCTGTTACTTTATATATAAGTATTACAATACCTAGACTCCATAAAATGTTTAGGAATTTAATTGTAAATAAGCCCCCTAAATATTTGATTATAAACGATAAATACAATGTATATGGAATATTGTAAACAGCCGTATCATAATAAGGAATATTAAAAACATTTTCCTCTCCATTAAGAAATTTATTTGCAGTATTATATAAAAGAGCAAAATCTGAGATTAAACTAGACTCTACAGTTAGTATAGTTCTTAACCTTACCAAAAAAGCTATTATAATAATTCCTATAAGCAAGTAACGTTTATAATACTTTTCAAAAAAATTTTTATTAAAAATTACATACGATACTAATAAGAATACAATTAGAGCAAAAACAGATNTAAATGNTTTNANCAAAACTAGTTTTTCTTCTATTTGATTGAAAACAGAAAAAAAAATAAAAATAAAAATAGCAGAAAATAAAAATTGAAATAATTTTTTTATAAAAATACTCATTCTAAACCATTAACTTTTTCAATAATATATCTTGGTCTTCCTTTAACTTGGTAATAAATTTTTCCAATATATTCTCCTATAACTCCAATTGCAATAGTTTGTAGACCCCCAAAGAAAACCACAGCTGTCAATATTGAAGTCCAACCTGATACAACATTACCTAGAATTAATTGGAATAATGCGTAAACAATTAAAAAAATCGATATTAATAGCGCAAATACTCCAATGTAAAGAACCAAACTTAGTGGTTTATTACTAAATGAGGTTACCCCTTCCCAAGCAAAAGAAACCATTTTTTTTAAAGGATATTTGGATTCTCCTAACTCTCTCTTTTTTCTTTTATAATATACTATTTCTTGTTTAAAACCTATACTTGGAAATATCCCACGTAGAAATAAATGTGATTCATTATATTTTAAAAACTCTAAAAGAACCCTATTACTTATTAACCTAAAGTCTGAATGATGCTTAATAAAATTAGCTCCTAAAGAATTCATTAAATTATAAAAAAGGGTAGCTGTTTTTCTTTTAAAATAAGAATCTTTTTTTCTATCGTTTCTTACACCATAAACTACTTCTGCTCCTTCTTTATAAAAATTAATCATTGAGTCTATAGCCTCTATATCATCTTGTAAATCTACATCCAAANATATATATATATCATACAAGTTTTTAAATTTTTCTAAACCAGCTAGTAATGCAAATTGATGCCCGAAATTTGTAGACAATTTTACAGACACTATTTCTTGTTCAGGAAAACTTTTTAATATATTCCAAGTATTATCACTACTCCCATCATCTACAAAACAGAGCTTACTGTCTTTGTTTATTGACTTACTACTAATTAAGTCATTTAATTTATTTAATAGTATTTTTTTGCTTTCAGGAAGAACTTCTTGCTCATTAAAGCAAGGCAATATAATGACAAGTGAAGGTAAGTTTTTAATTTTAAAAAAATTTATTTATTGGTTCAATACAAAATAACAAAATTATAAATAATTACGTTAGTCTAAGTCGAAAATCATTAATATTAAAAAAGGGAAACTAAATAGTTTCCCTTTTTTAAATTCTAGTTTCTTATTGTAAAACTTATCGCTTCACCAAAAAGTGTGGATTCAGTAAATTTTCTTTATTGTAACGAAGCGGTTTATCGTCTTCCATATTGATTACTTCTAACTCTAAACCTTTTAAAACCGCGTGTGCTGCTGCAGTATCCCATTCCATCGTTGGGGCGAAGCGTGGGTAAATATCGGCTTCACTATCGGCNATCAACATAAANTTTAAAGANCTTCCCATNGANACGGTCTGCGCATTATCNAATTTATCAATATAATTAGCCGTCTCGTCGTTTAANTGTGATCTTGACGCAACTATACGAACNGTNTCNGTTTCGTTNTCTATAAGCTCTAATTTATGCTGCGGATCCATATTTTCACCCATATAGGCTCCAAGGTCTTTTCCGCCGAAATACAATTTATCTAAAACCGGTGCATAAACGACTCCTAAAATAGGTTCGTTTTTATGTATTAAAGCAATATTTACGGTAAACTCNCCATTTTGTTTGATNAATTCTTTNGTGCCGTCTAAAGGATCGACCATCCAGAAATATTCCCAGTCTTTTCGCTCTTCATAAGNAATGTCTTTTCCTTCTTCAGATAAAATAGGAAAATCGGTGTGTTCTTCTAACTTTTTGACAATCACCTCATGTGCTAAGCGATCTGCTTTAGTCAACGGACTATCATCTCCCTTTTTTTCCACATTAAAATCATCAGAGTTNTATACTTCTAAGATTTCTATTCCTGCATCCCTCGCTGCATCAATTATAATCGGGAGATATTCTTTTAGTTCCATAGCTTTTTTCTTCTTATATAATCATCCCGGCAGCAACTGTTTCATTGGTGCTTTCATCAATTAAAATGATGCTTCCGGTATTTCTGTTTTCTCGGTAATCGTCAGTCATTAATGGTTTAGTAGTTCTTAATTTCACTCTACTAATATCATTCATTTTTAATGACTTGTCTTCTGTATTTCTGTTATAGGTATTGATATCGATTTTATACACTACTTCTTTAATCATCGCTCGTTGCTCATTAGAAGTATGCATGACCGTATATTTTGCTCTCGGCTTCGCTTCATCTGTATTTAACCAACATAACATCGCATCGATATCTTGCTTAGGTTCCGGCTGATTGTTTGTTTTTACGATCATATCACCACGACTAATATCGATATCATCTTCCAATGTAATAGCTACAGACATTGGGGCAAATGCTTCTTCTAATTCACCTTCATCAGAATGTACTGCTTTGATGGTTGAAGTAAATCCTGAAGGTAGAATAGTTACCTCATCTTTTGGTCTAAAAATTCCGCTGGCAACTCTTCCGGCATAACCTCTAAAATCGATAAACCCTTCGCGTTGTGGTCTTAATACAGTTTGTACAGGAAAACGTGCATCTACTTTATTAATATCACTACTAATATGAAGAGTCTCTAGTTCGTGCAATAATGGCGAACCTTGGTACCATTTCATATTTTCTGAACGATTCACCACGTTATCACCTAACAATGCACTAATCGGAATGTAGCGTACGTCTTTGATCAATAATTTAGATGAAAACTCTTCAAACTGACCAACGATATCATTATATACTTCTTCAGAATAATCTACCAAATCCATCTTATTGATACATACAATAATGTGCGGGATTTGAAGTAAAGAAGCGATAAATGTATGACGCTTAGTTTGTTCTATTACACCGTGACGTGCATCGATTAAAATAATCGCTGCATTTGCTGTTGAAGCTCCAGTTACCATATTTCTGGTATACTGAATGTGTCCCGGAGTATCTGCAATGATAAACTTACGTTTTGGAGTCGTGAAATAGCGATAAGCTACATCGATGGTGATCCCTTGTTCACGTTCATCTTTTAAACCATCGGTGAACATGGCTAAATCTACGCCTTCGTGACCTTTTTTCTTACTAGAGTTTTCTACTGCTTCGATCTGATCTTCAAAAATAGATTTTGAATCGTATAAAAGTCTACCGATTAAAGTACTTTTTCCGTCGTCTACACTTCCGGCAGTTGTAAATCTTAG
>NZTV01000110.1 GCA_002703245.1 Microbacterium sp. | reverse complement strand
GGTCCACGACTAAGCGTCGCGGACCATGACGATCCCCGAATCACCGCGGAATCACGCGGTTAGATCAACATCCCATCCACACGTTTTGGCCTATAACCCCGAGGTAAACGATAAGATTTGTCCACATTGTTTCCCCGGAGGCCGCCCGAATGACCCCCCAGACCGACCGCGTTCCGTGGCGCACCGTGGGCTGGACGGTGGTGTACGCCCTGAGCGCCCTCGCGCCGCTCATCCTGAGCCTCATCCAGCTCGACCCCGGCCGCGGTTTCTGGGTGAACCTCTCGGTGGCGGCCGGTTTCGTGGGGCTGGCGTTGATGGGGCTTCAGTTCGCCCTGGCGGCGCACACGGTGCGCACCGCCCGCGTGTTCGGCCTGGATCTGCTGCTGCGGTTCCACCGACAGGTGACCTGGCTCATCGCGGTCCTGATCTTCGCCCACCCGATCATCCTGTTCGTCTGGGACGCGCGGTTCCTGTCCCTGCTGGATGTCGCCCAGGCGCCGTTACGTGCACGCTTCGCCGTGATCAGCGTCACGCTTCTGGGCCTGTTGATCGCCACGTCGATCTGGCGGCGGCGGCTGCGTATCCGCTACGCGGTGTGGCAGGTGATGCACAGCGTGCTGGCCGCGCTCATCGTGCTCACCGCTCTGGTGCATGTGTTGCTGATCGGCTACTACGTGCGCGAGCCATGGGAGCAGGCGCTGTGGATCGCGTACTCGCTGGCATTCGTGGCGATCGGGATGTGGGTCCGCATGATCCGTCCGATCATCCGATGGCGGCGTCGGTGGCGGGTCGTCTCCGTCGACGGGGACGGGGCGGGCTCCTCGACGATCGAGCTCGAGCAGGTCGATCCTTCCGCGTTCGGCGCGCGAGGGTTCGCGTTCCAGGCCGGCCAGTACGCCTGGATCCACACCGGCGGTTCCCCGTTCGCGATGACATACCATCCGTTCTCCTTCTCGTCGAGCGCCCAGCATCCCCAACGCGTGCGCTTCACGATCAAGCCGGAGCGCGGGTTCACCGCGACCGTCTCCGAGTTGGACCCGGGCGCCGTGGTGTACCTCGACGGGCCCTGGGGGCACATGACGATGGAACGCCATGAGTCCGACGGCTTCGTGTTCCTGGCCGCGGGTGTCGGAGTCACCCCGATGCTCAGCATGCTGGAGACCCTCGCCGATCGCGGCGACGACCGCCCGTGTCTGCTGGTCCTCGGCAACCGCAGCGAAGACCACATCATCGGACACGGCCAGATCCGGCGGCTTCAGGAACGCCTGCCCCACCTGCGGGTCGTGCACGTGATCAGCAGGCCCGGTGAGGACTGGGAGGGGGAGACCGGGCACATCCGGACGGAGCTGCTGGACCGGGTGCTCCCCGAGGACCGCACGAGCAGGCAGTACTTCCTCTGCGCGTCGGAGCCGGTCATGGACGCCGCCACTGCGGCCCTCGCCGAGCTCGGTGTGCCGGAGGCGCGCGTGAGCGCCGAACGATTCGCGATGGCGTGAGGGGACCACGATGACACCGAAGAAGACGAAGCTCGGCCTCCGGGAGCGTCGTGTCACCCGCGTCGTCTGGGTCATCTCCGGCGTGCTCGTGGGTGCGTGCATCGGATGGAGCGTCCTCGTACAGGTGATCGTGCCCGACGCGTGCAGCTACGATCCGCCTCCGAGCAACGCGCAGTACCTGCACTGCGACTGAGCCACCTGCACGACGACTGAGCCGCCCGCGCGGGGGAGACCCCGTCAGCCTTCGAGGTGGTCCACGCCCGGTGTCCATGCGACGCCGGCCCGGCCCCAGCCGCGCTTGCGGGCGATCTTCTGCACGGTCTTCCAGTCCCCGTCGTCCAAGCGGTCGATGTAGAGGACGCCGTCGAGATGATCGAACTCGTGCTGCAGGATGCGCGCGCGCCAGCCGTCGACCTGGATCTGCACCGGCTTTCCCTCGAGGTCGGTGCCGTGCACGCGGACCTCGTCCGAGCGGCGGAGCGGGAATCGCTCGCCCGGGAAGGACAGGCATCCTTCGGACTCCTCGTCGGGATCCGGCGCCCCCGGTTCGGGGGGTCGCATCCACAGTTGCGGATTCAGGATCACACCTCGCCAGGGGTTTCCGTCGTCATCCTCGTAGGTGTAGGTGAAGATGCGCAGCGGAACCCCGACCTGGGGCGCGGCGAGACCGACGCCCGGCGCGGCGTCCATGGTCTCGAACATGTCGTCGACGAGGGTGCGGATCTCCTCTGTCACGGACTCGACCGGCGAGGCGGGGCTGTGCAGGACGGGATCGCCCATGATGCGGATGGGAAGAACGGCCACGTCCGACAGCGTATCTTCCGGGCGGCCGGGTATCGTCGAAGCGTGATCGCGATGGATGTCGGCAGTGTCGAAGATGTCGGCGATCAGTTGGTCGGTGCTTTCCAGGACCCGGGTATCCTCATCGGGATCCCGCTCGCCCTCATCGGGGCAGTGTTCATGTCCTTCGGCGCCCAGTACCAGCACCGCGGCGTGATGAAAGTCGAGCGCCTCAGCGGTGGCGGGGGGAATGGACTGACCGCCGCCCAGTTCGGTCGCCTGCTCGCGCGTCCGTCCTGGGTCCTCGGCACGGTGATGCTGGGGCTGGCCATCGTCTGCCAGCTGTCGGCACTGTCTTTCGCGCCTCTCATCGTCGTCCAGCCGCTCGGCGCGATCGCGTTGGTGATCACGACGCTCCTGAACGCCAAGATCAGCGGGCACCGGCCGACCCGGCGGTCGGTGATCGCCATCGTGGCGTGCGTCGGAGGAATCTTCCTGTTCGTGACGATCGCCGCGCTCTTCGCGACCGAGTCGCCTCTCAGCGACGCGCAGCTGATCACCGTGCTGCTGATCCTGGCGGTGGTCGCCGTGCTGTTCACCGCGGTCTGGTTGTGGCGGCGACACCACGTCGGCGCCCTGTTCTACATCATGGCCGCCGGCATCCTGTACGGGTTCGTGGCGACACTGGCGAAGGTCGTCCTGAGCCGGATCGAATCCGGCGATTTCGAGTGGCTCACCCTCACCTGCGTGGCCGCATTGCTGATCGTCACCGCGGTCGGCGCCTACTTCGTGCAGTCGGCGTACTCGTCCGGCCCGCCGGACCTGGTGATCGCCGGGCTGACCGTGATCGATCCGATCGTGGCGGTCGTGATCGGACTGACGGTCCTCGGTGAGGCCCAGAACGCCCCCCTGTGGGCCTATATCGGCTTCGCCGTCGCCGGCGCGATCGCGGTGTGGGGCGTGCTGCAGCTGGCCCGTCACCATCCGCAGATCGTCTCGGACAGTCAGGGGCTGCCGATCGAGCGTGGCAGCGCGGGGGGTGGGCTGGACGGCCCGAATCCGCCGACGGGTTCGACGCGCCTCGGTGAGGCGGTCGCGAAGGTGTGGCCCGAGCCCCCGGTCCACGACCCGGACGACAAGGCCCGGTAGGCTCGGAGACGGTCGTCCTGAAGGACGATGCGGGGCGGTGGCCAAGCTGGTCAAGGCAGCGGGCTCATAACCCGACGATCGTGGGTTCAAGTCCCACCCGCCCTACCGGATGCGCGATCAGGCGAGTCCGCCCGGCCCACTGCGGTGAATCGGGTGGACTGGCCGTCGTGCACGGCTATGGTTTCTCCGATGCATCAGTTTCACCAGGCCGCGCTGCGCGAGATCGACGCGGCGACGTTGTATCGGATGATGTGGCTGCGCGTCCGTGTCTTCGTGGTCGAGCAGGCCGCCGCCTATCCCGAACTCGACGGCCGCGACCTCGAACCGACGACCGAACTGTTCTGGGCAGCCGCGGGGGAGACAGGGGACGTGCTCGCGACCCTCCGTCTCCTCGACGACGGCGACGCCATGCGCATCGGACGCGTCGCGACCTCGCGTACCGCCCGCGGCGGCGGACTCGCCGCCGAGCTCATGCGACGCGCCATCGCCGAATCGACGCGTCGCCGGCCGGATCGGGAGATTCGCCTCGATGCTCAGGCGCACCTCGCGTCCTGGTACGGCAGATTCGGTTTCGAGGTCGCCGGTGCGCCGTTCGAGGAGGACGGGATCCCGCACGTGCCGATGGCCCGGGCGCCGCACGCGCCGGCCCCCGACGCGGGGTGAACGGATCTGACCCGCCGGCTCTGCGCGCGTCTTCCCTCCCGGCCTCGACCATCGATAGGGTCGCTGTGACCGGAAGGGGACGCAGATGCGGATGGCAATGGTCGGACTGGGGCGCATGGGCGCGAACATCGTGAGGCGCCTTCTGCGCGACGGGCACGAATGCGTCGTCTACGACGTCAATCCCGACGCCGTCGCGGCACTCGCGGCCGAGGGGGCGGTTCCGTCCACGGACATCGCGGACATGGCGTCACAGCTCGAAGGACCCCGCGTGGTGTGGCTGATGATCCCGGCCGGGTTGACCGGAACGGTCGTCTCCGAGGTCGCCGAGGTGCTCACGGCGGGGGACATCATCATCGACGGTGGCAACTCGAACTACCGTGACGATGTCCGCCGCGCCGCGACCCTGCGCGAGCGGGGCATCCACTACGTCGATGCGGGAACCAGCGGCGGCGTGTTCGGGTTGGACCGCGGCTACTGCCTGATGGTCGGCGGTGCGGACGAGGCCGTCTCGACGATCGAGCCGATCCTGCGCACGATCGCGCCCGGCCCCGGGGACATCGAGCGGACGCCGGGGCGCGAGGGGGACTTCGCGCCCGAGGAGCTCGGCTATCTGCACTGCGGCCCCGCCGGTGCCGGGCACTTCGTCAAGATGGTGCACAACGGAATCGAATACGGCATCATGGCTTCGCTGGCGGAGGGGTTCAACATCCTCCACAACGCCGATGCGGGTGTGCGGGAGGCCGACCACTCGGCGGAGGTCGCGCCGCTGGAAGAGCCCGAGTTCTACCAGTTCGACATCGACGTCCCCAAGGTCGCCGAACTCTGGCGTCGCGGGTCGGTCATCTCGTCCTGGCTGCTGGATCTGACCGCCGCCGCGCTCGAGCAGAGCCCGACGCTGGAGGGGCTCGCCGGGCGCGTGTCGGACTCCGGGGAAGGGCGCTGGACGGTCAAGGCCGCCGTCGACGTCGGAGTGCCGGCGCCGGTCCTCGCCGCGTCGCTGTTCGAGAGGTTCGCGTCGCGGGACGAAGACCAGTACGCCAACCAACTGTTGTCCGCGATGCGTCTGCAGTTCGGTGGGCACCAGGAGCTGCCCACCGGCGACCGGCTCGAAGCCGGGTCGCGCAAAGCCGAGTGAGACCTCAGTCCGACCAGAGGTAGGAGTACTTCACGAACACCTCGGGGGCAAGCCCTGCTTCGAGCAGGACGCCCTGGATCGCGGCGAGCATGTAGCTCGAGTCCCATCCCATGTAGAGGAAGTGGGAGTCGTCCAGGCTGTCCCACTGCCCGGTCCACGACATCGCGGGGTACACCGGCCCCCCGCGTCGTTCGCTGTAGCTCACGACCGATCCCCGTGAATCGGCCCATAGCCGCTTGAAGACGCGATTGAAGAGGTACTTCACGTCGGGTACCTCCCAATGCTCGCCGACGTACTCGACGTACGCGAACTCCCGCTCCCACCCGCGGGGCCATCCGCGGCGGGGGATCGCGTCGAGGATGGGCGTGAGCCCGTCGTCGTCGATCACGAGGGGCCCCCGGCGCGGCCACGTCTCCATGAACGCCGCCGCCAGCCGGGCGGACCGTGCCGAGATGGTCGCGGTGTTCCAGACCCGCTCGTCGGCCAGCGGACGGGCCAGGGTGATCTCGCTGCGCCGGTACGCCTCGCGCTTGGCCGGGAATGGGGCCCCGAACGACGACATCGCGAGGTCCTCCTCCAGCAGGGTGAGGTTGCCGATCGTGCCCGCCAGCGCGCGGTGTGCGTTCTGCTGATCGTCGGTGAAATCCGCCCATGCCGTGATCCCGTCGCCGGTCCAGTCATCGGAGGGCGCCACCGGGAGGATGTGGTCGACATCGAGCGTCTGGATGCCTGTCAGGCCGCTCAGACGGGCCAGGACGTACTCGGGGTGGGGCAGGTCGGTGAACTTCAGCGCCACCCGCACGCGATCGTCCGACGGCGTCAGACGCGAGATGCCGAGGGCCAGCGCCTCCGGGCCGTCGTCGAGGGCGCGCAGCAGTCGGGCCACGAGCCGCTCGTTGCGGAGGGCGACGATCGTCCTGCGCAACTGCAGCGACTGCAACTGCTCGAGGATGGACACGATCGAGGACGTGTCCATCGCACCGGTGAGCCACTCGCGGTAAACCCGCATCACCAGGGGATACATGCCCCGTCCGAAGACGTTGAGCCAGCGCAGATGGCGGGCGATGTCGGGGTCGGTCGCCCGCGAGGGATCCAGGAGGGTGCCGTACACCTCAGCGTAGGCGCGCCACCCCTCGGCGTGCGTGCGAAGCGTGGCCGGTTCGAGGCGCGGGAAGTTCTCCCGGAAGGCCTGGTACACGCCCCGACCGCGGGAGACCGCGACCTCGCGGCCGCTGATCATGACCAGGTAGTGGTTCCAGAAGTCGGCGATCCGTTCGCCGGTGTGGCGCTCGATCGGCAGCCAGTACTCGTCCTCGATCGCCGTCTGCTCGGCGTGCGAGAGCCCCATGAGCACGTAGTTGTGGATCAGCTCGTGGTCGCGTAGCGGCTCGCCCGTCGAATTGAGTGACTCGAAGATCTGCTGCGCATTCGCACCGGGGCCGAGCGTGATCGCGACGTGCTCGAGCTTTTGAAGACCACGCCAGACACGGGCGACGTCGTCGGGGCGCACCTGGCTGCGGAAGAAGGCGTAGTTGTCGTCGAACCGGGACTCCCGCGCCGCATCGCCCCGGGCGTCGCGCACGACGGCGTCGAACACGTCCGCCCACGCGCGATGCGGCCGCAGCTTCGTCTCGCCGGTCCCCGCGTGCATGAGGACGCGCTCCAGCTCCTCGGCGAGTTCGGGGTCGTGCCCCTGGATGGTGTGGTGCAGTGCCGCGACCAAGAGCATGAGTGTGGTCACGCGCTGCTGGCCGTCGATGAGGACGAGTTCGGAACGGCCGGCGCGGCGATTCTCCGCACTCAGGATCGAGCCGATGAAGTGCATGTGGCGATCGTCGGAATCGGCGACGGCGCGCACATCGGACAGCAACTGCTCGCATCCGCCGATGTCCCACCGGTACTGCCGCTGGTAGACGGGGACGACGATGGTCGCGTCCGCGGCGGAGAGCCAGGCGATGGTGTTGACGGCATGGGCTTCGATGTTCGTGGCGGTGAGCATTGGTGCGATTCGCTCCGTTCGTGGCAGACCGCCGTCGAGTCTAGTGAACCGCTCCGAATCCCCGTGGCGTGTAATCCCCCCCGGGGTAGGCTGGCCTAACTCGGGCCTGTAAAAACGCGCTGGCCCCGAACCGAAAGGTCATGATTCGCATCATGGGTTACATCAAGAGCGCTGCTCTCGAATCGACCGGCTTCGTCGTGCTCGACTCGTACGACAAGGAGATCGACCCCAAGGAGTGGCTCGAGATCGAGTACGTCGACTGGAAGTCCTCGGGTGACACCCGCTTCGCACCGCTGGCGTCGGCCAAGGGCGAGATCGAGTGCAACGGCTTCTGGAACCACGAGCCGCCGCGCACCGACAAGGACGGNGTNTGGATCGACGAGCAGACCGAGAAGGCGCCGACCCTCACCGCGCGNGCNAAGGAGCCCGGCGCGAACGTCGGGCGGTGCCGGATCATCGAGTTGCAGCCCAACTCCTACGCGGACTGCCTCTACAACCTCCACCAGGACGACAACAACCGGCTCAACCCCGACGGCACCGGTTGGGTCGTGCGCGGATTCTTCAACCTGACCGACGACAAGGACAGCTACTTCGTGCTGCGCGAGAACCGTAGCGATCCGAGCATCGAGTACCGTATCGCGCTGCCCGCCGGGGCGCAGCTGATCGTCGACACGCAGCGCCTGTGGCACGCCGTGCACCACCAGGGTGACCAGCCGCGCTACTGCCTGATCACGTCGTGGGAGTCCGGTCCGGAGCTCGACGCCTACATCGAGAAGTACAACGGCAAGCCCACGACCGAGTACTACCCGGTCTCGGAGGAGATCCGCGAGGCCGGCCAGGCCGAGCAGGCCCGCCGCGATGCCGCGCGCGCGGCATACTACGCCGCGAAGGGTCAGAAGGAGAGAATCGCGATGAGCGAGGCCTGACCCGCCACGATCCGCAGGCCCCCGACGCGCGTCGGGGGCCTGCGGCGTGTCGGGGTGGCACCCTTGTGATTCCCGTTCCGCCGGGTGATAATGGCGGCAGAAAACCGAACATGTCCGCCACGTTCTCCGTGGTGCCAGGTCGTAGGGGAAGACGCACCTGACAAGAAACGGAGACATCATGGCGACATCGCGTTCGCGCGGAGTGGTGTACGTCCACTCCGCGCCACGTGCGCTCTGCCCCCACCTCGAGTGGGCGGTCGGTCGCGCGCTCGGGCGAGCCGTCAATTTCGACTGGTCCGATCAGCCCGTGCAGCCCGGTACTCGGCGTGCGGAGTACTACTGGGAGGGCCCCGCCGGCACCGGAGCGGCCCTCGCGAGCGCCATCCGGGGGTGGGAGCACCTCCGCTTCGAGGTGACTGAGGATCCCTCCGCCGGCAACGACGGTGGACGGTGGCTGCATACGCCCGGACTGGGCATCCACTTCGCCGAGACCGACGCCGCGGGCAACATCGTCATCGGCGAAGACCGCCTGCGGTACGCCATGGATCTCGCGGGGGGCGACGCCCGCGAGATCCGACGAGAACTCGACCTCGCTCTGGGGGCCGCCTGGGACGAGGAACTCGAGCCGTTCCGTCACGCCGGTGATGACGCACACGTCGTCTGGCTCCACAAGGTGGGGTGAGGCGAGCGACAGGATCGACGAGGCGCCACTACCGAGACTCGGAGGAAGACTCCCGGGCAGCGGGAAAGCGAATCGTCGCCTTGCGCCCAGGGTGGGCCGCCGCGCATCCCACCCACGACGAAGCCCCCCGCATCCACGCGGGGGGCTTCATCTCGTACGGGTCAGGCCGATGCGAACGCGACGACGGCGTTGTGGCCGCCGAAGCCGAACGAATTGCTGATCGCGAGCTGGTCGCCCCCGCCGAGCTCGGTCTGCGATCCCGAGATGTTGAACGGCACCGCCTCGTCCCGCGTCGTGATGTTGATGGTCGGGGGAGCGAGCCGGTCCTGCAGGGCTTTGACGGTGAACATGGCTTCAAGAGCGCCTGTCCCGCCCAGGAGGTGACCGGTGCTCGCCTTGGTCGCCGACACGGGGATCTCGTCGATGCGCGTGCCGAAGACCGACTTCAGTGCGGTGTACTCGTTCGGGTCTCCGACCGGGGTCGAGGTCGCGTGGGCGTTGATGTGGGTCACGTCGTCCGGTGACGCGTCGGCCGCTGCGAGTGCCATCTCCACCGCCCGTTGGGCACCGTGCCCCTCGGGGTCGTTGGCGGTGATGTGGTACGAGTCGGCGGTCACCCCGCCCCCGACGACGTAGGCGTAGATCTTGGCGCCCCGCGCGCGGGCGTGCTCCTCGGACTCGAGGATGAGCACCGCAGCGCCTTCACCCATCACGAACCCGTCGCGGTCGACGCTGCAGGGCCGCGACGCGGTCGCGGGATCGTCGTTCCGTCGTGACAGGGCCTGCATCGAGGCGAAGGAGGCGATGGTGATCGGGTGGATGGCCGATTCCGTACCGCCTGCGATCACGACATCGGCGAGACCGCCTCGGATGTGCTCGGCCGCGTTGACGATCGACTCCGTGCTGGAGGCGCATGCGCTGGCGACGGTGCGCGCGAAGGCCCGTGCACCGAAGTGGAGGGAGAGGTTGCCGGCGGCGGCGTTGGGCATGAGCATCGGAACCGTCATCGGCATGACGCGCCTCGGGCCCTTCTCCCGCAACGTGTCCCACGCATCGAGGAGCGTCCAGACCCCGCCGATTCCCGTGGCGAAGTCGACGCCGAGGCGTTCGGCTTCGACGTCGGGGGTGCCGGCGTCTGCCCACGCCTCCATCGCCGCCACCATCGCGAACTGCGACGCGGGGTCGAGACGCTTGGCGATGGGACGCTCCAGAACCGTGTCGGGGCGCACCGCCGCCTGAGCGGCGAAGGTCACCGGGAGCTGAGTCTGCTCGACCCAGTCGTACTCGAGCGTGCGTGCGCCCGAGGCGCCGGCCAGCAGCGCGGACCAGCTCTCGGGGGCGGTGCCGCCGATCGGCGACGACGCGCCGATGCCGGTGACGACGATGCGTGACGTTGTCATGGGGAACGAGCTCCTCGTGAAAGAACGCTGGTGGGGGCATACGCCCCCACCAGAAGGGGTTACGCCTGGTTGGACGTGATGTACGTGACGGCGTCGCCGACGGTCTTGAGGTTCTTGACCTCGTCGTCCGGGATCGTGACGCCGAACTTCTCCTCGGCGTTGACGACGATCGTCATCATCGAGATCGAGTCGATGTCGAGGTCGTCGGTGAACGACTTCTCCATCGCGACCTCGTCCGCCGAGATGCCGGTCTCGTCGGTGATCAGTTCGGCAAGTCCTGCGAGGACCTCGTCATTGGTCAGTGCCATGGTGTTCTCCTTGTTCATCGGGGATGCCGGCGCCGCGGGCGGGCCGTTGATCAGTCTAGGACGGAGGGGCCGGGCCTTACGGCAGCACGACCACCTGCGCGCCGAAGACCAGTCCTGCTCCGAACCCGATCTGCAGGGCGAGGCCGCCGCTGAGGTCGGGGTGCTCTTCGAGCAGACGGTGGGTGGCCAGCGGGATGGACGCGGCCGACGTGTTTCCGGTCGTGGCGATATCGCGACCGATCGCGACGGTCTCGGGTAGGCCGAGCTGCTTGGCGAACTCGTCGATGATCCTCATATTCGCCTGATGAGGGACGAACGCGGCGAGCTCGGACGCTTGGACACCGGCCTCCTCCAGCGCCTGCCGAGCGACCTTCACCATTTCCCACACCGCCCAGCGGAAGACGGTGGGGCCCTCCTGCCGCAGCGTCGGCCAGGGGGCGACGCCGTCGCGGAACTCGGTGAGGGTGTGGTTCATCCCGACGGCGTCCGACTTCGAGCCGTCCGACCCCCACACCGTGGGGCCGATGCCGGGCGTCTCGCTCGGCCCGACCACGACGGCGCCGGCGCCGTCGCCCAGCAGAAACGAGATGCTCCGGTCGGTGGGGTCGACGATATCGCTGAGTTTCTCGGTGCCGATCACCAGCGCATACTCGGCCGCACCCGAGCGGATGAGGGCGTCGGCCTGCGCGACGCCGTAGGCGAAGCCCGCGCACGCGGCGTTCACGTCGTAGGCGGCGGCCGGGTTCGACCCCACGCGATCGGCGACGATCGCCGACACCGACGGTGTCTGCTTCGGGTTGCTGACGGTCGCCACGATGACCGCGCCGATACGGTCGGCGGCCACGCCCGAGCGCGCGATCGCTTCGTTCGCCGCGATGGTCGCCAGATCGATCGCCGAGGTCTCTGCGACCGCACGCGTGCGGGTGACGATTCCGGTGCGCTGGCGGATCCACTCATCGCTCGAGTCGATCGGCCCGACGAGGTCGTCGTTGGGGACGACGTTCTCACCGCGCGCGGCGCCGTAGGAGAAGATGCGCGTGTATGCGGCGCCCTGGGACTGCCGAATGGTGGGGGTCATGGTGGGGGCTCCGCTCAGGAGGTCGATGGGCTCAGGAGGTCGCTCGCGGCGGCGAGGTCGTCGGGTGTCTTCACGGCCACCGCCGGGGTGCCGCGGAGGCCGCGCTTGGCCAAGCCCGTGAGCGTACCGGCGGGGGAGAGCTCGACCAGACCGGTTACGCCCGCGTCCGCGAACGAGGTCATGCACAGGTCCCAACGCACCGGCGAGGCGACCTGTGACACCAGCAGATCGACGAAGGCGCGCCCGGAGGTCACTTCGGAGCCGTCGCGGTTCGTCCAGAGACGGGCGTAGGGGTCGGCTGTCGTCACCTCCGCGGCGGCCAGACGGAGTTCGTCGACCGCGGGTGCCATCGCGTCGGTATGGAACGCCCCGGCGACCTGGAGCGGGATCACGCGCGTGCCGCGCACCGGATCGGCGGCCAGAGCCTCGAGGGAGGGGAGCGCGCCTGCCGCGACGAGCTGACCGCCGCCGTTGTGGTTGGCCGCGGTCAGTCCGAGCTCGGACAGACGGGCCAGTACGGTGTCGGTGTCGCCTCCGAGCACGGCGCACATGCCGGTAGGCGACGCGGCCGCGGCGGCGGCCATCGCGCGCCCTCGGAGTCCGACCAGCCGGAGCGCGTCCTCTTCGGAGAGGACTCCGGCGGCGGCCGCCGCGGCGAACTCGCCGACCGAATGCCCGGCGACGCCGTCGACCGCGCCGTCGAGGGCGTTCCACGACAACAGACTCGCCGCGACGATCAGCGGCTGTGCGACCGCCGTGTCGCGGATGCGGTCCGCGTCCCATTCCGTCCCGGCCGCGACCAGGTCCACGCCCGCCCACTCCGAGTAGGCGGCGAGGCGGTCGGCGGCACCGTCGAGTTCGAGCCACGGAGAGAGGAAGCCGGGGGATTGTGAGCCTTGCCCGGGGAAGATCGCGATCAGCACCATCCCATCCTGCCAAGGATCAGCGCACACGATGTGTGGCATGCCGCACAACAGTGTCGCGATCGTTTGTCGCCTGGGCACATCCGGCCCGCTCGACGTCGGCGATCACGTGGGGTCAGGACGCGCGACGCGGGGTGCCCCGGCGACGCGTCGCATCGGTTCCCATCGAGCCGAGGACCAGGGACGTCTGCAGGATCAGCGCTTCGCGCGGGCCGGTCGCATCCCACCCGATCACTTCCGAGACGCGCTTCAAGCGATAGCGGACCGTATTGGGATGCACGAACAGCTCACGGGCGGTCGCCTCGAGGGATCGGCCGTTGTCGAGATAGCTCCACAGCGTCGTCACCAGATCGGTGCTGTGGGCCTGCAAGGGACGGTAGATACGTTCGACCAGCGTCTGCTTGGCCAGGGGGTCGCCTGCGAGTGCGCGCTCGGGCAGCAGATCATCCGCCTCCACCGGGCGTGGCGCATGGCGCCAGGCCCGGGCGACGGCGAAGCCCGCCAGCGCCGCGCGAGCGCTCTGTCCGGCATCGACGAGGGCGGGGACGACCGGACCGAGGACGAGGTGTCCGGCACCGAAACCGGGCTCCAGGCGCTTGGCGATCTCGACGAACGGGAGCTCGCCTCCCCCCTCCTCGGTGCGCACGGGCTCCTCGGCACGCCCGATCACCAGCACGAGCCGGGAGCCCTGCACGCCGATGAGCACGTCCACACCGAGCTTGCGCGCGGTCCGTCGCAGCTGGTCGACGTCGAACTGCGCCGGGGTGGTCCCGACCAACACCGCGACTTCGCCGTGACCGTGCCAGCCGAGGGCGGCGATGCGGCTGGGTAGCTCTTCGTCGGTCTCGCCGGTGAGGATGGAGTCGACCACGAGCGCCTCCAGGCGCGCGTCCCACAAACCACGCGCCTCGGCGGCACGCGCGTAGACGTCTGCGGCGGCGAAGGCGACCTCGCGCGAATACAGCAGGATCCCCTCGCGCAGGTCCTCGCCCTTGCCGGCCACCCGCTCTTCGGTGACCTCCACCGTCGCGCGGATCAGTTGCAGGGTCTGCTGCAGGCTGACGCTGCGCAACAACTCGCGGGGGGCCGCGGCGAAGATGTCCGACGCGATCCACGGCGTCGAGCCGGGGTCGTCGTACCACTGGATGAACGAGGTGATGCCGGCCTGGGCGACCAGGCCGACCGCCGACCGACGTGCCGGGGGCATCTCCGCGTACCAGGGCAGCGACTCTTCGAGACGCTGGATGGTGGCGGTGGCCAGGTCACCCGAGATGCGGCGTAGCCACGCCAGCGTCTCGTCCTTGTCCATCTGCGCGGGGCGGGGCGGCATCGCTCGGGTCAGCTCTCGCCGCCCGCGTTGCCGCTCGTGCCGGCGGTGACGTCGTGCAGACGGTACTTCTCGATGGCCTGGGCCGACAGCGACGCGTCGACCGCGCCGTCCGCCGCGAGCGCCTGGAGGGCGCGCACGACGATCGACGGGCCGTCGATCTTGAAGTACCGACGTGCCGCGGGCCGGGTGTCGGAGAATCCGAATCCATCGGCGCCCAGCGTGGCGAAGCGCTGCGGCACCCAGGGACGGATCTGGTCCTGGACCGCGTGCATGAAGTCGCTCACGGCCACGACCGGGCCCTCGGCATCGCGCAGCTTCTCGGTCACGTAGGCGGTGCGGGCCTCCTGATCGGGGTGCAGGAAGTTGTGCTCGTCGGCGGCCAGCCCGTCGCGACGCAACTCGGTCCAGGAAGTGACCGACCACACGTCGGCCTGCACGCCCCAGTCCTCGCGCAGCAGCTGCTGGGCCTCGAGCGCCCACGGCACCCCGACGCCCGAGGCGAGCAGCTGGGTGCGGGGACCCTCGCCCTCCGCCGCGGCGATGCGGTGCATACCACGCACGATGCCGTCGACGTCGACATCCTCGGGCTCGGCCGGCTGTACCAGCGGCTCGTTGTACACGGTGAGGTAGTACATGACGTTGGGGTCGGGGTGGTTGCCGCCGTACATGCGCTCGATGCCCGCACGCACGATGTGGGCGATCTCATAGCCGTACGCGGGGTCGTAGGAGACCGTCGCCGGGTTCGTCGAGGCGAGCAGGTGCGAGTGGCCGTCGGCGTGCTGGAGTCCCTCACCGGTCAGCGTCGTGCGGCCGGCGGTGGCGCCGATGATGAACCCGCGCGCCATCTGGTCCCCGGCAGCCCACTGTGCGTCACCGGTGCGCTGGAACCCGAACATCGAGTAGAAGATGTAGACCGGGATCAGCGGCTCGCCGTGCGTGGAGTACGCCGTGCCGACCCCGGTGAACGCCGCCATCGCGCCGGCTTCATTGATGCCGACGTGCATGATCTGGCCCTGCGGGCTCTCCTTGTAGGCCAGGAGGAGCTCGCGGTCGACCGACGTGTAGTGCTGTCCGTTGGGGTTGTAGATCTTCGCCGTCGGGAAGAACGCGTCCATCCCGAAGGTGCGCGCCTCGTCGGGGATGATCGGCACGATGCGGTGTCCGAAGTCCTTCGCCCGCAGCAGATCCTTCAGCAACCGCACGAATGCCATCGTCGTGGCGACCTCCTGCGTGCCCGACCCCTTCTTCGGGAGCGCGTAGGCCTTGTCGTCCGGAAGCTGGAGGCCGACGTGGTGGGTGCGTCGCTCGGGAAGGAAACCCCCCAGGGCACGACGACGCTCGAGCATGTACTCGATGGTCTCGTCCTGCTCCCCCGGGTGGAAGTACGGCGGGACGTAGGGGTTTTCCTCGAGCTGTGCGTCCGAGATCGGGATGTGCATCGCGTCGCGGAAGAGCTTGAGGTCGTCCAGGGTCATCTTCTTCATCTGGTGCGTCGCGTTGCGCCCTTCGAAGTGAGGACCGAGACCGTAGCCCTTGATCGTCTTGGCGAGGATGACCGTCGGCTGGCCCTTGTGCTCGCGTGCCGCCTTGAAGGCCGCGTAGACCTTGCGGTAGTCGTGTCCGCCGCGCTTGAGGTTCCAGATCTGCTCGTCGGAGTAGTCCTTCACCAGGGCGGCGGTGCGCTCGTCGCGGCCGAAGAAGTGCTCGCGCACGAAGGCGCCGTTCTCGGTCTTGTAGGTCTGGTAGTCCCCGTCCGGGGTGACGTTCATGAGGTTGCGCAGCGCCCCGTCGGTGTCGCGGCCCAGCAACTCGTCCCACTCGCGGCCCCAGATGACCTTGATGACGTTCCAGCCGGCGCCCCGGAAGAAGCTCTCCAACTCCTGGATGATCTTGCCGTTTCCGCGGACGGGGCCGTCGAGACGCTGCAGGTTGCAGTTGACGATGAAGGTCAGGTTGTCCAGGCCCTCGTTGGCGGCGACCTGCAGCTGCCCGCGGCTTTCGACCTCGTCCATCTCGCCGTCACCGAGGAAAGCCCACACGTGGGAATCGGCGACGTCTTTGATGCCGCGGTTGGACAGGTACTTGTTGGTCATCGCCTGGTACACGGCGTTGATGGGCCCGAGGCCCATGGACACCGTCGGGAACTGCCAGAACTCCGGCATGAGGCGCGGGTGCGGGTACGACGGCAGCCCGTGCGGGGCGGCGGACTTCTCTTGACGGAATCCGTCCAGCTGGTCCTCGCTGAGGCGCCCTTCGAGATAGGCGCGGGCGTAGGTGCCGGGGGAGGCGTGGCCCTGGATGAAGATCTGGTCTCCGCCGGACGGGTCGTCCAGCCCGCGGAAGAAGTGGTTGAAGCCCACTTCGTACAGCGCGGCCGACGACGCGTAGGTCGAGATGTGGCCACCCACGCCGATCCCGGGACGCTGGGCGCGGTGGACGGTGATCGCCGCGTTCCAGCGGATCCAGGCGCGGTAGCGGCGCTCGAGCTCCTCGTCACCGGGGAACTCCGGCTCGGCGTCGGGCGCGATCGTGTTGATGTAGTCCGTGGTCGGCACCATCGGGACACCGAGGTGGAGCTCTTTGGACTCCTTGAGGAGGCTGAGCATGATCTCGCGTCCGCGTTCGTGGCCGCGGGCGTCGACGAGCTGCTGGAGGGACTGGCGCCACTCCGCGGTCTCGTCGGGATCGCTGTCGAGAGGGCCCTGGGAGTACGGATCCTGGTCGTGGACAGTCACGTGAGACCTTTCGTCGAATGGCAGATCATGCCAGGCAATCGGAGGGGCGCGATGCGGCGTTTGTCCGCAATGCACAAACACGCCGCCGCTCAGCCTACCGCCACCACGGCGGGGAGACTTCGACGCACCGCGAGAACGCGACACCGATGCACGGCCGGGGCGCGGTCGTCCTAGACTTGCCGTCAGGGGCCTTTAGCTCAGCTGGTAGAGCGCCACGTTTACACCGTGGATGTCGTCGGTTCGATCCCGGCAGGGCCCACAGGATCGATCTCCTCTGTTTCGCCAACCAGGTAGGCGACGCTCGTGTTGAGGGCGGAGGCGAGGTCGATCAGCTCCTGAAGTGCCCAGCCATTCTTCCCGCGGAGCTTCTTCCCAAGGGCGCTGGACTCCATGCCGATGCGGTCGGCGATGTCGTTCTGGGTCTTGCCGGATCGCCAGATGAGCATGTGGGCACGCTCCCCGGCTTGGGCGTCTGCGACGCGCGACGCGGTACGACGGGTGCGGATGCTCGTTGCGGTTGAGGTGGCCATAGCCCGACTATATCGGGCAAATCGGACACGTTGCAAGTAATTCGGCAAAATCACTTGAACCGGACTAATTGTCATGTAGTGTCCTCGGCATGACGCAGACGACTAACAGTCCGGAAGTGGACGTCAAGGCGGACTACATCACTCCGCAAGAGGCGTCTCAGATCGCCTTCCTGTCCGTGAAGAGCCTGTCGCGACTTGCCGATGAGGGCAAGATTCGGACCATTCGACCGGGAAACCATCGTCGGTATCTCCGCGCAGACGTCGAGGCTCTTGTCGCGAAAGGCGATGCAGCATGACCGCCCCGACGTCGCACTGCGCGGCTCACGAAGGCGGAACGATCGCGCCATGCAGGGCGTGCGCGAGCGCACGTCTGCGGGCAGCGTCAGAGGCTGAGGCCGTCAAGCTGCGCGTCGAGGAGGTCGCGCGGGGCGACCACGGCGAGGGGAGTGTCGCCGCGCACCGGCAGGTAGGCACCGCGACCGTCAGCGAGGTCGATTCGAGTGATAAGCCCACGGGGTGCCTCATGCGCACGCTTGAGTTCGCTGTCGATGAACTCGACCCAGTAGAGGTCCGTCTGGTTCGGGTCGAGGTCGAACACGGAGCCGTAGTAGTGGAGTTGCACTGCCATGGCGGCGAGCCTACCGGGGAGAGTGCAGCGTGACCGGCTATGCAGAAGCCCCGGCAGTGCTGGAACACGCCGGGGCTGGAACTGATGGAGATCAGTACGCCGATTCTACCGCGATCGTTCTCGATGTCGAGAGCATCCTCGTCGCGGACCGGTACCGCAAAGACATCGGCGACGTGTCCGACCTCGCGCAGTCGATCGTGGAGGTTGGTCTGCTGAATCCGATCACGGTTCGGGAGTGGCATGGCGGGTACCGGCTCGTTGCTGGTGAGCGTCGCCTGACCGCGTTCAAGCAGTTGGGGCTCGCCGAGATTCCTGCACGTGTCGCGCGCGACATCGGCGATGCCCGCGATGCTCTCGTGGCTGAGCGTGATGAGAACACGGCACGCAAGCCGATGCTTCCCTCCGAAGCCACTGCGTTGGGGATTGCGATTCAGGAGATGGAAGCACCCGCCGCAAGGGAGCGGATGCTCGGCGGCAAGGCTCCGGACCCTGTGGTCCCGGGACCACAGGGTGACAAGTGGGGTCACAAGACGCGGGAGATCGCTGCGGAAGCGGTTGGTATGTCCAGCGCCACCTACAGGCGAATGAAGACGCTCCTCACAACCGCTACCAACGAGTCCGAGCCGGACGAGGTAAGAGAGGCGGCACGCGAAGCCGTGGAAGCGATCGACCAGGGCGCCCCCGTCCGTAACGGCTACGACAAAGTCAAGGAGGTCAGGCTCCGCACCGAGACGGTGAGCGTCGCGAAGCCAGTCAAGCGAGCAAACGACCCGACCGAGTACCTCGCCGCATTGGCGGAACTGCACCCGACCGTTCGCATCGCTTTCGAGAAGGGCGGGCACACCAGATATTCGTCCGTCAACTCGCTCAGCAAAGCAGCACAGCGGGCGGGCGTCACCTGGCGCTTCACGGAGAAGCAGTGGCAGGCACGCGTCGAGACCTCCCGCGACGTACTCGACCGATCCACGCTCGCCGTCGCGACCGCACTCGACGCGATCGACATCCGCGTCGACATGCAGACCATCACTCCCGAGCATGCAAACGAGGTGCTGGAACGCCTCGATGCCAACGCTCTCAACCGCATCATCCGAAAGCTGAAGGAGATCAGCAATGACTAAGAACATCGGCGACAACCACGGTTCCTCGAAGATCACGACCGTGAAGCTCGGAGACCTCCGAGTGTCCGCGGGCGCGCAGCGCGAGTTCAGCGACACATGGGGTGAGTACCTGGAGAAGAACTTCAACCTCGATCTCGTGGGCATGCTCACCGTCTCCTGCCGAGACGGCGTCTACTGGGTCATTGACGGCCAGCACCGCACCCACGGCCTCATTGCCTGGGCAAAGCGCGAGTTCGGCGACGAGTGGTCCGAGTGGACAGTGCACGTGAACTGCCACTACAACCTCACAGAGCGGGCCGAGGCGGCACTATTCCTCGCGTTCAACAACCGCCGCACGATCAGCGCCTACGACAAATTCACGGTAGGTGTCACCGCAGACCTCGCCGTCCCGACCGACATCAACCGCGTCGTCATCGCCGTCGGACTTCGGGTCGACAAGTCCCGAAAGCCCGGGTCCGTATCCGCGGTCAGCGCGCTCGACTACGTGTATCGGATGGGCGACGCCGTGCTCTTGCGGAAAACCTTGCAGACAATTCGCGACGCGTGGGCGGGGATGGGGTTCGACTCCGACGTGATCAAAGGTGCTGCGCTGGTGCTCAACCGCTACGAGGGTCGCCTCGACGAGGCGCGTCTCGTGAGCAAGCTCGCGGCGGTGCAGTCAGGCGCGAAGGGCATCAGGCAATCGGCGCACGTCATCAGAGATTCGCACGGCGCGAAGTCAGATGTCGCCCACGCTGCCGCGATCACGGAGGCATACAACCGTGGCGCACGCGGCACGCAGTCGCTCGGCTCGTGGTGGAAGGACGCCGCATGAACGTCTCGACCGGCCCCCAGACCCGGGTCGAGCGCACGGAGGAGGTGGCCGCGCGCGTCGATCGTCCCCAACGTGCATCCCGCGCGGCCGCCGTCCTCTTCCTGCTCGCCGGTGCGGTGATGTTCGTGGTCGCGTTTGTCCCGCACGGCCCGGTGATGACGGCGCTCGTCGTTGTCTTCGCGGCGCTCTTCTTCGCCGGAGCGGCCCTGATGTGGCGAGCGACGAGCACCGACGCGGCGCCGGAAGAGCAGGACGCCCACGATCGAGCCCTCTCCGTGATCGAAGCCCATGAGCGGGCCCCTCACGTTTCCCGGTGGGCACAGACCCACCCCTGAACCCGACCACCGTCACGAAAGGCACGAGTCATGACACAGGTGGCAGAGCCGATCCTCTTCGAACTGAAATTCCGCAAGGTGTGCGCGAAGTACCAACCCGCGAAGACTGGTGACTGGTCTACGGAGACGTGGGGCAAGCCCGACGAGGCGCGGCAGAAGTCCCTCCCAGGGCGGCCCCGAGGTTTCACCCCGACGGTCGGGCTGTTCCCGGCCATAGCTCAAGCCGCCGACGCGCTCAACAAGACCCAGATGCAGTCCGGCTTCGTCGACTGGTTCTTCTACCCCGAAGCGGCGCCCGCTGAGTCGGACAAGGACCACTGCGACACGTGCCGCCGGCTACACGACGAGAGAGGCCTGTAGCTCCGGTGGACCACCTCATCTTCGCGACGGCACCCGCCCTCGCGCTGGTCAGCTTCGCCCCGGCGACGGCTGTCCTCCACACGTACAAGCGACCGCGGCGACGCACCGCCGCAGAAGGAGAGTGACATGGCAGTCAAGCTGTCGGGCGCGCTGCCCAACGACATCGACCGGAACGGGATGTACCGCATCGCCGCGGACCTCGTGAAGAAACCCGAGCGTCGACACGTCGTCGTGATGGTCGTCGACTGCGTGCGCACCACGATCGACCACAACGGGGAGGACGAGTTCACCCCGACCGCTGGCGCGCTGTTCATCGAGCCGGTCACCGACGAGACGGATGTCGACGCGGTGGTCGAGGTCATGAGTCGCGCGCGAGCGGAGCGCACCGGGAACGACACTCTCGACTTCGACTTCGGCGTCGGCGCGGACCCCTTCGCGAAGGCAGCGAATGACCTGCGCACCGCATCCGGGATCAGCATCAGCTTCGACGAGGCGGGCAACGAATGACCGGGTGGGCAGTGGGCGACACCGTCACCGTCGGACCGATCCGCTGGATCATCCGCGCTCTCAATCCCAGGGCGAGGGGTGTTCAGGTGCAGCTCGAAGCCGCGAACGCGATCGGCCCGCGTGGCATGCGCTGGAACACCCGGATCAAGAATCTCCCGAAGAAGGCAGTGCGATGAACCTCGGCCACATCATCGTCCCCGGCGACGCACCCCGCGGGGTGTGGGAAGCCGAGCGCGGCGAGGGAGTCACCGCGTCTGAAGCGCTCGAGGTCGCGCGGGGCGGGCTGAAGGCTCGGAAGGCGATCGCGGAGCG
>NZTV01000109.1 GCA_002703245.1 Microbacterium sp. | reverse complement strand
GGTCGACCACGGTGCACAGATTCGCGATCGCGGTTCCGAGCATGCGCCCGGTGTCCGCGATCGCGCGGCGGCATCCGGGGTCGCCGTCGAGAGCCCGGGTGATCACGTCGTCGAGGGTGAGGTGGCCGTGACTGGCACTGAGGATCTGCACCAGCGCCGCCGCCCCCGCGACCGTTTCGAGGCACCCCCGGTTGCCGCACCGGCATACCGGTCCGCGCTCGTCGACGATCATGTGCCCCAGTTCCCCCGCCGTTCCACGACGGCCGTGAAGAACACGCCCCCCCAGCACGATGCCGGCACCGATGCGGTGGGACACGCGCACGTAGGCGACGGGATCGGCACCGACGCCGGCACCGTAGCGTGCCTCCGCCAACGCGCCGAGGTTGGCGTCGTTGTCGACCACCGTCGGCACCGGCGAGGTGGCGGCGAGGATCTCGGTGACGGCGGCGCCGTCCCACCCTCTCAGCAGCGACGTGGACGACACCGTTCCGGTGGCGACCTCGACCGGAGCCGGGACCCCCACGCCGATGGCCAGCAACTCGTCTCCGGCGGCGTCGACAGACTCGACCATCTCCTGCACAAGCATCGCGGCGCGTTGCAGGCTCATGTCGGCGCGATGGTCGGGAGCCAACGGCAGGGTCTCGGACGCCAGGATCTGCATCGAGGTGTCGGCGAGCGCGACGTGCATCGATCGGGCGGCCAGGTCGATGCCGGCGACCATGCCGATCGAGCGGGCGAGCGTGACCAGTCGGGCTCGGCGGCCGGAACGGATGGAGGGGCTGGTGTCCAGAACACCGGCGTCGGCGAGCTCGGTGACGATGTTCGACACGCTCGCCGGAGACAGGCCGGTGATCGTGGCCAGCTCCACCTGCGTGAGCGAACCGTGCTGTTGCACCGCGCCGACGACGCGGGCACGGTTCGCTTCGCGAAGCGACGTCTGCGACCCCTTCGCCGCCTGCGTGTCGTGCACATGTCGTAGGGTACCGGCCAACTGGGTTGACTTCGGAAAGTCACACGAAAATCACGTTTTGGGTGTTCTTGAGTTCAGGTCTTGACTTCAAGCACGCTCTCCCCCTTAGATGAATCTCGACAGCGAGCGCGCGGTAGCGCTCCGGCACGGCCCAACCCGTTCCGTGCACCACATCGGCAAGGAAGACGATATGAATCTGCGCAGCAAGAAATCGCTCATGGCCCTCGGCGCGGGGGCGGCAGCCCTCACGCTCGGCCTCTCGGCCTGCTCGGGAGACACCTCCGAGAGCAACGACGGCGGCGGCAGCAGCGGCCCCGAGGTCGAGGTGTTCACGTGGTGGGCCGCCGGCTCCGAGAAGGCCGGACTCGACGCGCTGGTCGGCGTGTTCAACGAACAGCACCCCGACCTCGAGTTCGTCAACGGCGCCGTCGCCGGCGGCGCCGGCTCCGCGGCGAAGGACCTCCTCCAGTCGCGCCTGCAGGCCGGCGACGCCCCGGACACCTTCCAGGCCCACGCCGGTGCGGAGCTCCAGGACTACATCGACGCCGCACAGATCCAGGACGTGTCGGACCTGTACAGCGAGTTCGGCCTGACCGACGCGTTCCCCGCCGACCTGATCGACCGCCTCACGGTCGACGGCGCGATCTACTCGGTGCCCTCCAACATCCACCGCGCGAACGTCGTGTGGGCCAGCCCGGCCGTGCTCGAAGAGGCCGGCCTGGATCCGGAGGCGGAGTACGAGAGCATCGACGACTGGATCGTCGCGCTCGACGCCGTGCAGGAGACCGGCAAGACGCCGCTGTCTGTCGCGACCACCTGGACCCAGGTGCACCTGCTCGAGACGGTCCTGCTGTCGTCGCTGGGCGCCGAGGACTACAACGGCCTGTGGGACGGTTCCACCGACTGGGAGAGCTCCGAGGTCACGACCGCGTTGGAGAACTTCGAGATCATCATGGGCTACACCAACGACGACCGCGACGGACTGGACTGGCCCGACGCCACGCAGCAGATCATCGACGGCCAGGCCGCCTTCAACGTGATGGGCGACTGGGCGGAGGCCGCCTTCGCCGAGGCCGGCGCGACCTCGCCGGAGGACTACATCTACTTCCCGGTCCCCGGCACCGCCGGTGTCTTCGACTTCCTCGCCGACTCGTTCACCCTTCCGGTGGGCGCGCCGAACGAGGACGGCGCCAAGGCATGGCTCGAGACCGTCGGCTCCGCCGAGGGCCAGGCCGCGTTCAACAAGGCCAAGGGCTCGATCCCGGCCCGCACCGACGCCGACACCAGTGACTTCAGCCCGTACCAGCAGTCCGCCATCGAGGCGTGGGGCAGCGACGTCATCGTGTCTTCGCTCGCACACGGCGCGGCGACCCCCGTCGCGACCCTGAACCAGGTGTCCGACGCGACCAGCAAGTTCACGACCGGGGCATCCGATCTCGCGACCTTCCAGTCCGAGCTCGCGGCCGCCGTCGCCGGCTGACATCGCTGAACGGCCCGGGGCCCTCGGGCCCCGGGCCGTTCGCGCCTACCCTCCGGAGAGTCCTCCCATGCTCAAGCGCCTGAAGACAGCGGGACCACCCCTGCTGCTGCTCGCCCCCTCCCTCATCCTCCTGGCGGTCTTCGTCTACGGCCTCCTGGCGGCGAACTTCCAGACCTCGATCACCGACAACCACACCGCCGCGCAGGCCACCGGCCAGCAGCCGACCGCTGTGGTGTGGTTCGAGAACTACTTCGCCCTGCTGGCCAGCGACGACTTCCAGCACTCGCTGATGAACCTCGTGATCTTCACGGTCGTGTTCCTGGTGGGCACCATGGTGATCGGCTTCAGCTGGGCCTGGCTCATGGACAAGCCCTCCCGCGGCGAAGGCGTGTTCCGGGCCATCTACCTCTTCCCGATGGCGGTCTCGTTCGTCGCCTCCGGAGTCGTGTGGCGCTGGCTGCTCAACTCCAACGAGGGCGAGAACGCCAGCGGATCGAACCGCCTCTTCCAGATGATCGGACTGGACTTCCTGCAGAACCCGTGGTGGAACAACGTCACGTGGGGCATCGCGGCGATCGCACTGCCGGCGATCTGGCAGCTGTCCGGATACGTCATGGCCCTGTTCCTCGCCGGATTCCGAGGCATCCCCGACGAATTGCGCGAAGCGGCGCGGATGGACGGCGCGACCGAGTGGCAGCTCTACCGACTGGTGCTCTTCCCCCAGCTGTCCCCCGTCGCCCTGTCTGCGCTGATCATCATCGGCCACATGTCGTTGAAGTCGTTCGACCTGATCATGTCCATCTCGAAGCCGTCGAACTACCAGACCAAGGTTCCGGCGGTCGACATGTACGTCTTCAAGTCGAGCTTCGACTACGCCAACGCGGCGGCGGTCGGAACGATCCTGCTCGTGATCGTCGCGGTGATCGTCATCCCCTACCTCATCTGGACCAACCGTCAGGAGCAGCGATGACCACCCCCATTGCCGCAGCCGCAACGACGCCGCTCCCGCGCGCGGACGCCCCGCAGCTGGACGCACCGCGCAAGAAGACGCAGAACCGGTTCGGCCTGGGCCGCACCATCCGGTTCGCCCTGATGATCCTCTTCGTCATGATCGTGCTCACGCCGGTCTACGTGCTGTTCATCACCAGCTTCAAGGGCGCCGGTGACGCCTCCCCCGCACGGGCGTGGAACCTGCCCGAGACGTGGGTGCTCGACAACTGGATCGGTGCGTGGAACGCGTTGGCGCCGTCGATCGGCCGCTCGTTCATGATCGTGATCCCGTCGGCGATCATCTCGGCCTTCCTCGGCTCCCTCAACGGCTACGTCCTCTCGCTGTGGACCTTCCGCGGCGCGAACCTCGTGTTCACGCTCATCCTGTTCGGCATGTTCATCCCGTACCAGGCGGTGATGATCCCCCTGCTGGAGATCATGCTGGGCGCCGGCATCCCGAGCGGTGTCCCGTCACTGATCCTGCTGCACATCATCTACGGCATCCCGATCACGACGCTGATCTTCCGCAACTACTACCAGACCATCCCCCACGAGCTCGTCGAGGCCGGACGGATGGACGGCGCCGGGATGCTCCGCACCTACTGGTCGATCATCCTGCCGATCTCGATCCCCAGCTTCGTCGTCGTGCTGATCTGGCAGTTCACCAACGCCTGGAACGACTTCCTGTTCGCGGTGTTCTTCTCCTCGTCACGCAACGGCCCGGTCACCCTCGCGCTGAACAACCTCGCGAACGGAGCGCTGCTGCAGGACTACGGCATCTCGATGGCCGGTGCCCTCCTGGCCTCACTGCCGCCGCTGCTGGTGTACATCCTGCTGGGCAAGTACTTCGTCGGTGGCCTGATGTCCGGCTCGGTGAAGGGCTGACCACCGGTCGAGTCCGCTCGGGAGCATCGCTTCCGAGCGGACTCGACGTCGCCTGGACGAGGAAGCCCTCTCGGGCCTGCCCACCCGGCTAGTAAGGCGTCGAGGCGAGCGCCTGGAGCCCGAGGGTGAACAGGAACCAGAAGCCACCGACACTGAGCAGTCCGATTCCCATCCCGACGGGGGAGCCCCACCCATACCAGCGATGCGGGGTCGACGGATCTCCGACGGTGGGTGATGTTCGGGAGCTGTGGTCCATCTGCGGGGTTTCCTTTCTTCGCGGTGTGCGACGCGGATCGCGGTCTACGGGCGAGGCGGCACTCACGGCGCGACCGGTGCGAGGTCATCACGCGTGACGGCGCTCGAGCGACGACCGGCGCGCACGAGCCAGACGGTGAAGACGAGCTCGGCCACCATCGCGGTGGTCGCGACGAGCGCGAGCAGGAGATCGGCGACCGCCGCGTAGTCCACGAGCATGATGTGCGCCAGCGTATCGAGTGCGTACGCGCTCCCGGCGACAAGGAGCAGAATCCCCACGAGGCGGGGCGCGATCCGGGACACGATCACGAGGCGTCCGAGCAGGATGAGGTGCACGCCGAACGCGATGAGTCCGACCAACCACGCGAAGTCGAACGCGGCGAACATCAGGAGCGCGACATCGGCTCCGAGTGCGACGGGGCTCGTGGCGATCTCCTGACCGATGTAGAGGAAGACCGCTCCGACGCCCAGGAAGACCGTGTAGGCCAACCGGAACCAGGCCACCAGGAGCGAGCGTGCGCGACCGGCCGGCGCGAACAGCACGTACAGTCCCCATGCAACGGCGACGTCGATGAGGAAGATGGCGACGAACGCCGCCATCCCGATGCGGAACAACGGCTCCTGGTCGCGGATCGCAGCGACCGTGGCGGTGGGGTCGGTGGGATCGATGAGCCCCTGCTTGACGATGAAGTTGGCGAAGATCCCCAACACGAACAGCGCGATGTAGCCGACGGCGGCCACGCGGGCCGCCGTGCGTCGCGTGGTGTCGGTGAGGACGGTGTCTGTAGAGCCGGGGGCGGTGGTGACGGCCATGGGCACTCCTTGAGGTAATCGGTCGGCGCTCCGAGCGCCGGACGGAATTTTCGTACTTTGTACGCTTGGAAGCAAGGTAACGTACATTGTACGACACGACAAGTGCCGCACACCTCGAGGAGACGACATGGCCGCAACGCCGCGACGAGCGCGCACCACACTCGACCGCGACCGCATCATCGACGGCGCCGTCGATCTGGCCGACGACATCGGCCTCGAACCTCTGACGATCCGGCGCCTGGCCGAGCACCTCGGCACGCGCCCGATGTCGATCTACCACTACGTCGACGGCAAGGAAGACATCATCGACGGCATGGTGGGGCGCGTCTTCGACGAGATCCCCCACCCGGCCACCGACGTACCGTGGAAAGACGCGATACGTGCCCGCGCCCACTCCCTCCGGGCCGCGATGCGTCGACACCCGTGGGCGATCCCGATCATGGAATCGCGGAGGAAGCCCGGCACCGACATCCTCGACTCGCACGAAGCGATGCTGGCGACGTGGATGAGCACCGGATTCCCGCTCCCGGTCGTGGCGCACGGGGTGGCCGTCACCGACGCCTTCGTCTACGGTTTCGCGTTGCAGGAGTCCGCTCTCCCCCTCGGGGGCGATGACACATCGGGGGGCGACCTCGACGAGGTCAGCGAGGAGGTCGTCGCCCCGCTGTCACCGGAGCGCTACCCGGCCTTGGTGCATTTCACGATGGAGCACGTCATGCGGCCGGGCTACGACTTCGGCGACTCGTTCGACGCCGGCCTGGACATCATCCTCGATGGGGTCGAGCGGCTGGCGGAGAAGCATCCCGCGGAGAGCGACCCTCCGCGGGAGAGCGCGCGTGGCCCCGGCCGCACCGGGGACGATCTCACTCGCCGGGCGACCGAGGCGTGAGCAACCCCGTCTCGTAGGCGAGGATCACGAGTTGTGCGCGATCGTGCGCATGCACCTTCGTCATGATGCGGTTCACGTGGGTTTTCGCCGTGTGCGGCGAGATCACCAGATCGTCGGCGATCTCCTGATTGGAGCGACCGCGCGCGACGAGCAGCAGCACTTCGCGTTCGCGCCCTGTGAGGTGTTCGAGTTCGGCCGGCACGCGATCGGGTTCACCGGAGGGTACGTCGTCCGGCGGGGCGACGAACCGGGCGATGAGCCCGCGCGTCGCGGTCGGCGACAACAGCGACTCACCTGCATGCACGGCCCGCACCGCCCGCACGATGTCGTCAGGTTCGGAGCCCTTGCCGATGAATCCGCTCGCTCCGGCGCGCAGCGCGGAGACGACATATTCGTCTTCTTCGAAGGTGGTGAGGATCAGCACCTTCGTCTCGACCAGCTCCGGGAGTGCGCAGAGGGCGGCGGTGGCCGCGATGCCGTCTTGCAGCGGCATCCGGATGTCCATGACCACGACATCCGGCCGTAGCTCTCGTGCACGCTCGACCGCGTGGTGGCCGTCGGCGGCGTCGCCGACGACCTCGACGTCGGCGGCCTGACCGAGGATGTCGGTCACCGCCTGCCGGATGAGGGCCTGATCGTCGACGACGAGTACGCGGATCACAGGTTCGTCCCCTCGATGTCGGCGCGGCGGGGAAGCGGCAGTGTCGCCGCCAACCGCCAGCCACCCGGCGTGGGCCCCGCCTCCAGCGCGCCCCCCACCGACGCCACCCGCTCGCGAAGACCGAGGAGGCCGAGCCTCGACCCGGTATCGTCCGCCGTCGGTGCCGGCGCGACGCCGACGGGATTGGTCACCGTGACGGTCAACATGTCGGGCGAACGGTGGATGCGCACGTGGGCGCGTGACTCGGTGCCGTGCTTCTGGGCGTTGGTCAACCCTTCCTGCACCACACGGTAGGCCACGAGGTCGGTGGTCGCCGGCAACACCGAGATGTCGCCCTCGACGTGCGCCGTCACCTCGAAGCCCGCGTCCGCGAACGGACGCTGCAGGTCGGCCACTCTGCTCAGACCGGGCTGCGGCGCCTCGCCCACCGTGTCACCGTCGTCCCCGGTGCGCAGTACCGCGAGCAGGTCGGAGATTTCGCTGAGGACCGTTCGTGACGCCGTGCGGATCGCGCTGAGCGACTGCTCGGCCTTGGCGGAGTCGGACCGGAGGGCCCCCGTGGCCACGCCGGCGTTCAAGCTGATCACCGAGATCTGGTGGGCGACGATGTCGTGCAGGTCTCGCGCGATCCGCACCCGCTCCTCCGCGACCCGCCGCTTCGCCTCGGCTTCCTTCGTCGCCTCGGCACGCTCGGCGCGCTCTCGCATCGCCTGCAGATATTCACGTCGCGAACGGGTCGCGTCGCCCGCGGCCGCCGCGAACGCCACGGTGATCACGACCTGGAACACCCGCGGGTCGATCACGCCGGTGAGCGGGTAGGCCAGCGCGAGCAGGGCGATGGCGGTGACCGTGAGGAAACCGACCATCAAGGCGGCTCGGCGCGTGGTGCGGTTCGCCACCCCGAAGGTCGCGATCGCGATCGCGATCACCATTCCCGGCGCGGGTCCACCGAGGACCGCGGCGATCGGATACAGGATGAGGCACAGACCGAGAATCGTCTTGGGCCATCGGCGGCGAAACGGAAGAAGAGCCGCCGGCGCCATGGCGACGAGGATCCCGGTGAGCTGCGCGTCAGGGTCGTTCATCGACGCCCCCAGAGCCGCACCGACGATCAGAACCGCCGCGATGACATCGCCCACCCATCCGGGCACCCCCGACAGCGGCGGCGCCGGCTCCCGCGACGCGGCGGAGTCACGCGATGCGACGGAGTCACGCGACGCGGCGACGGGGGGAGGCATATGCCCAGTGTGCACGCCGTGCGGCGCGCGGGCATCCCGCACGCGCGGCATGCGTTCTCCTACGAACGCAGTACGTCAGGTGTCCGCCGCTGCGGGATTCGCGCGAAGCGACCGCTCGTGATGCTGGAAGTCACCCTGCAGCATCCCGAATCCCCTGGAGTGATACATGACCACGCCGATCATCTCGATCTCGGACGTCCACAAGTCGTATGGCCGAGGCCAGAACCGCTTCGACGCTCTCAAGGGGGTGAGTTTCGACATCACCGCGGGCGAGAGCATCGCCATCGTCGGCAAGAGCGGATCGGGCAAATCAACCCTGATGCATGTGCTTGCCCTGCTCGACGCGACCACCTCGGGCACGGTGCGCCTCGAGGACGAAGACACCTCGACCCTCAAGGGCAAGCACCTCAATCGCACCCGCAACAAGACGTTCGGGTTCGTGTTCCAGCAGTTCTTCCTGACCGGCAGTCAGACGGTCCTCGAGAACGTGATGCTCCCGCTGCGGATCGCCGGTGTGCCGCGCGCCGAGCGCAAGCGGCGCGGGATGGCGGCGCTGGAGCAGTTGGATCTCGCCGACAAGGCCAAGAACAAGGCCGTCGACCTGTCCGGCGGACAGAAGCAGCGCACCGTCATCGCGCGGGCGCTGGTCAACAACCCGCGCATCATCTTCGCCGACGAACCCACCGGAAACCTCGACTCGGCCACGGGCGCCGTCGTCGAGGACATCCTGTTCACCCTCCACCGCGACCACGGGATCACCTTGATCGTGGTGACCCACGACGAGGACCTGGCACGCAAGTGCGACCGGCGGTTGCTGATCCGCGACGGGATGCTCGTCGAGGATTCCGCGGAGGTGGCGGCATGAAGACCCCAGACCTGATCGGTTCGGCCGTCGCGAACACGTTCCGTTCCAAGACACGCACGCTCCTCACCGTCCTCGCGATCTTCGTGGGCGCGTTCACACTCACCCTCACCAGCGGGTTGGGAACCGGTATCAACGCCTATATCGACGACACCGTCTCGTCGATCGGTGCGACCGACGTCATGACCGTGACCAAGCCGGCGGACGCCGCGGGCGGGCTGCCAGGATCCGACACCGGACCGGCCGAGTACGATCCCGACGTCGTGTCCACCGGTGTCCCCGGCTCGTCCGTCGTCACGCTCACGCCGGAAGACATCGACGCGATGGCCGACATCGACGGCGTCCTCGACGTCCAGGCGACCCAGACGGTCAGCCCCGACTACATCGAGGGCCCCAACGGGGACCAGTTCGTGGTCGCGACGGGAACGCTCGTCGCCGACCAGAGTGTGCCGCTCGCCTCAGGCACGGCGCCCGACGACAGCGCCGCGGACTTCGAGCTGGTCCTTCCGATCTCCTACGTCGAACCGATGGGATTCGACGACGCCGATGCGGCGTTGGGCCAGACCGCGACGCTGTCGGTGACCGATGCCACCCGCGAGGCACACCTGGTCGATGCGACCGTCGTCGGTGTCGCCGAGGAGGGGCTGGCCGGGCCCGGGGGCGAGAGCATCCTGCCCAACGCAGCGCTGACGGACGAACTGTTCGAAGCGCAGTCGGTCGGTCTCCCCGAGGACGAGGTCGACCGTTACCTCCAAGCCAGCGTGTGGTTCGACCCCGAAGCCACCGACGAACAGATCGTGGACCTGCAGGACCGACTCGCCGACGAGGGATACACCGCCGTCACGGTCGAGGATCAACTGGGCGCCTTCACGACGGTCATCGACGGTATCGTGCTCGTGCTGAACGCGTTCGCGATCATCGCCCTGCTCGCCGCGAGCTTCGGCATCGTGAACACACTCTTCATGTCGGTGCAGGAACGTACGCGGGAGATCGGACTGATGAAGGCGATGGGCATGGGCTCGGGTCGCGTGTTCAGCCTCTTCAGCATCGAAGCGACCTTCATCGGACTGCTCGGCAGCGCCCTGGGTGTGGTGGTCGCGATGGGCGCCGGAACGGCGTTGAGTGAGGCGCTGTCGACCACCCTCCTGTCCAACCTGCCGGGGCTCACGCTGATCGCGTTCGACCCGGTCTCGATCGTGGTGATCGTGGTCGCCGTGATGCTCATCGCCTTCCTCGCCGGCACCCTCCCCGCCGCACGGGCCGCCCGTGCCGACCCGGTGGAGTCGCTGCGCTACGAGTGACACGATGCGATGGCGTCGACGGTTCCTCCCCGGGACCGTCGACGCCATCGTCGGCGGGCGTCTGTTCAGTTGCTTGTGCGTTCCAGCCACGCCGCGAAAGTCTCGCTCCCGATCTCGGCGCCGTCACGAGGGAGGAGTGTGCCGGCCCGCTGGGCTCTGCCGAGCGCGCCGGGGAGGGGAATCTCGGGGATCCATCCACGGTGGCCCTGTGCACGGGCCCATCGGCGGACCATGTCGACGAGTTCCTCTTCTCGGGGGCCGGCAAGTTCGATGTAACCGCCCCGCGCGGGGGATTCGGCGAGATCGACCAGGCGTGAGGCGACTTCGCGTGCGGCGATCGGCTGCGTGCGCATCTTCGGGGCGAGATGGAGGGGGCCGGCTTTCGCGGTGGCGTAGATCTGCTGTGCAAACTCGTGGAACTGGGCGGCACGCAGAATCGTCCAGGGTACCGATCCGACCTCGATAGCCATCTCCTGTGCACGCTTGCCGGCGTAGTAGTCGAACGGAGCGCGGTCGACGCCGATGATCGAGAGAGCGACGTGTCGGCCGACTCCGGCGCGCTGCTCGCCAGCCAGGAGGGTGCGAGTCGCCCTCTCGAAGAATGTGGTGGAAGCATCCGCTTTCAACGTGTCCACGTTCGTGACGTCGATGACCGCGTCCGCACCATTCAGTGCATCATCCAATCCTGCGCCGGTCGTCAGATCCACACCCGTCGACCGGGCCAGGAGGGCCGTCTCATGCCCTCGCGCGCGGGCTTCGTCTGCGACGAGCCCTCCCGCCAGCCCCGTGCCTCCTGCGATTGCGACTCTCATATTCTCCCTCTCGGTCCCAAAGCTCCCCGATGGGCCCCTGATGTGTTCCCGCAGCCGGTTTCGTCGAGTCGATGATCGGGCAGAGGATGCAGACCAGGATGCGTTCGTGCGGCGGTCGACAGCATGGTCGCCTCTCAGTCGGTCGCCGCCCCACCACCAGCAGGGTCCGTGGTGGTGGATGACGCGGTGACGGTCATCCTCGAGACCGTTCCGGTGACCTCGCACACCGCCGCAAGGGTGTTGAACACCGTCCCGTACTTGCGCAGGTTGGTGTGCAGAAGCTCGAGCCGGCGATCCGACTCTTCCGTCGCGATGCGCATCGTGTATTCGATGTGGGTGAAGCGGGGCGGGGTGTCCTGCCGATGGAGGGTGACATCGAGTTCGGCGCCGTCGTACTCGAAAGCGAGCAAGGACCCGGCACGCGCGAGGTTCTTCAGCATGCACGCGCTGAAGGCGCCACCCAAGAGGTCCGCCGGTCCCGGATCGCCCGTGGCCACCTCGCCCCAGCGGGCATCGACTCCAACCTGCCTCGCGGCCAGGTCCAACTCGGCTTCGCCGCCCGCCGAAACGGAACCGTGCACGTGGTACGCACCCGGCGCAGGTGACGGGGTCTCCCGTGTCTCATCCATCGTCACTCCTCACTTTGCGTCGGCCGGCTCAGGTGCCCACGAGCGAATCACGACTTGAGGGGAGCCGCAATAACTCGACGGGCATTTCAATCGCGTCCCTCGATCGAGCCCGGTACCGGGCTGCCGAACAACGAGGTGGCGACTCTGGTCGGCGATGACGCCGATCGGGGTGTCCAGTGGGCGAAACCTTGAGCGAAGAATCGGCCGACGCCGAGGTCTACGAGCCCGCCAGCGAACGGCACGACCCCCGTATTGCCGAGGGTCTTCATGGCGGAGACGGAAGGATCCGAAGTTGCGCCGACGGCACCGAAGCGAGCATGTGGGATGTCGGAGGCGCGACGTAACGTGGCGGCATGACGAACACTAATGTCCTTGTCGAAGGCGAACCCGCCGGATTGCTCCTTGAAGCACTGACGTCCCTAATGGAGAACTCTGAAGAAGTCGACGGGATGGTCAGGTTCGAAGGCCCGTTGGCAGGCGATAGCGGCGCCGCGCTCGTGCACGCGCTCGGAAGAGTCACGGCGGAGTTGCACGCCGACGACATGCGTAGCTTCCTCCCCGGAGCAACACCCAACACCCGCACAGAAGAGCAGCGCGCCGCTGAGGCCTTCTTCATCCTCGCCAAGCGAGTGGACGAGGCCCTTACCGGGCAAGCATGACTCCGCGGGTTCTGCCGTCGCCAACAGCGTCCTCGGCCAGGTCACCCCGTCGATACGTGACAGAGACGCGGCGGCGTTTCGGCGCTCCTGAGGGCCTCGCTTAGGCCGCGGAGATGGCTGCGATGATCGCATTCGCTGCGCGTTTCCCGATGGCGCGGTCGTTGACATCGAGAACCATCCGGGCGTCGTCGCCGATGTCGCCGAGCTAGGTCGTGTCTCCCAATAGTCGGACCCAGGTGAGGATGGCGCAGAGGGTGACGCCGGCGCGGTACGTGATGGCGAGTTTGTCGAAGCGGGTCGCGATGCCGCGCCACTGCTTCGCGAGTGCGAAGAATCGCTCGATCACGTTGCGACCGCGGTAGGCGGTGGCGTCGAACCCGGGCGGGCGACCGCCGCGACTCCCGCGCCGTTTTCGTGCGATGATCTGGTCGCGCTTGTCGGGAATGACGGCCTTGACCTTGCGGCGGCGCAGCTCGCTGCGGATGACTCCGGTCGCGTAGGCACGGTCGGCGATCACGGCGTCGGGTCGGGTTCGTGGGCGACCCGGGCCAAGCCGGGGAACCTGGATCTCGCCGAGCACGTGGATGAGCATCGCTCCGTCGTTGCGCTGCCCGCCGGTCACGATCATCGCGAGCGGGCGGCCGTGCCCATCGACGGCCTGGTGGATCTTCGTGGTCAGACCGCCGCGGGAGCGGCCGATACCGTGACCGGGCGGTTCAATCTCGTGCCAGGGCAGATTCTTGTGATTCGATCCTGCCCCCTCTGTCCTGCTCGGGGCGGGTGGTGTTCGTCGCATGCTGATGCGCACGCGCGATCGTCGCATCGATCGACACCGCCCAGTCGATCTTCCCGGCCGCGTCGGCCTCGGCGAGGATCTGCGCCAGCACCCGATCCCACGTCCCGTCACCGGCGTAACGGCGATGCCGCTTCCACACCGTCTGCCACGGGCCGAACTGCTCGCGGGGCAAGTCACGCCACGGGATCCCGGTGCGGAACCGGTACGCGATGCCCTCCACAACCCGCCGGTCGTCACCGAACGGGTGACCACGCCGCCCGGCATTGGACGGCAACAGCGGAGCGATCCGCTTCCACTGCGCATCCGTGAACACCCGATATCGAGAACCCGTCGACCTCACCCCACCAGACTGCCGCGAACCTCACGATGCATATGGGAGACACGCCCTAGTCGAACGCGGGCCGCAGGTGCTGCCTATCGCGTCGGGTGGGCCGGTCCAGCCGACCCCGCGCCGACCCCCGCGGTGGCCAGCAACACCGCGGGTCGCGACCTCGGCGATCTCGAACAGCAGGCTAGAGGGACGCCCGTCGTCCGCGACGATGATCAGACGGCAATCGCGCGCGCCGCGCCCGGCTTCAACTCGCCAAGGCGCGCGCTGCGTGCGCTCGTGATGCTCACGATCCTCTTCATCGTCGTCATCATCACGGTGCTGATGATCGCGCTCGCCGTGCTCAAGTTCACGCTCGCCACCCGCCGGTCAGCGCGGATTCGCGAGAGAGATCTCCGAACCAGCCCGAGGACAACGCCCAAGCCACCGCCCCGCCCTTGTAGCCTCTTTCGCTTCGACCGCCGGGTCACAGCGGTGCTTCTCCTTCATCTCGTCCTGGCGGAGCGTCGGCGCCTGCAGGTGTTGCATTTTCACACATCGGCAAAATGTTCCATTTAACTCACATCATTGTAATGGTAGATTTTTCTTACAGGAAAGCGCGGTGCCATTTTTCGAACACGAATGGGGAGGTGGTCGACGTGAAGCTGCAGACACCATCAGACCTCGCCCGCCTGATCAAGAACGCCCGCGTCCAGCGGAGCCTGACCCAGCAGGACGTCGCCGATGCCGTCGGCATCACCCGTCAGTCTCTCGCCCGCCTCGAACGCGGAAACGGTGGGACCTCCTTCGATACGGTGTTGGCCATCCTCGATCACCTCGGCATCCACCTCGACGCCACTACTGGCCGCCACACCACTGGTCCCGTCGAGGTCGCCACGAGGGGTGCGGCCCAGGCCGCGGCTGACGCACTCACCAAGCGCATCGCACCGCTGATTGACTCGGGGACGCTCGAAGCGCTCAACAAGCAGATTCTTGGCTCGTCCCCCCAAGTCGACCCCTCACTCCCGCCCGAGGTCGACACGTCTGGCATCCTCAATCAGGTCGAGGCCAATCTCGATCCCGCCGCACTTGCCTCCATCCGCGAAGCCAGCCGTGGACTCACCGAGCGTCTCACCATCCCCGGCTCCGTCCTCATCAATCCGCCGCGCGCGGGAGAAGCCGGCTCCCCGGCCGCCGCGGAGGCCCGGACAGATGCTGACTCGGATGCCTCAGGGGGTATCGAATGACCCGTGCCCTCGACGTGTACCTCTACGACACCCACGTGGCCACGATCACCCGGCGAGGCGACAACCTGCAGCTGCGCTACCTGCCCGGTTACGTCGAGTCGGATAGCCCGGTCCCCATCTCCGTGACACTCCCCGTCGTCACGACCCCGTTCGGGAACGCCGACACCAAGCGGTTCCTCGACAACCTCCTGCCCGACCGCGCTGACGTCCGTTCCCGATGGGCGCGCGAAGCGAAGTTGACCAGCGACAGCACCTTCGACCTACTCTCCGTCTACGGCGCCGACGTCGCCGGCGCGCTGGAGTTCTACCCCGCAGGCACATCACCCAGGCAAGAGGAGAACCTGAGGCCGCTTACCGAGGAGGAGATCGGCGACCGGATCCGGCAAATCCGTCGAGACGACTCCGACTGGCTGCAGCACCGCGCCGTCCAAGAAGGGTTCTCGCTCGGCGGGGCTCAGGGGAAGTTCGCGCTCACCCTTCGCGACGACCGGTGGTTCGAGCCTTCTGGGCGGTGGCCGTCGACACACATCTTGAAGCCGGGCATCCAGCCGCTGCCCGGCTCCGACGTCACCGAGCACATCACCCTACAAGTCGCGCGCCTGCTCGGGATCGACGCGGCCGCGTCCGTGATGGCCGAGTTCGACGGCGAGCACGTTCTCATCGTGGAACGCTTCGACCGCTTCGACGACAACGGCACCATCGGTCGACTCCACCAGGAAGACCTCGCGCAAGCCACCGGGACCTCGCAAGTTCAGAAGTACGAGTCCGATGGCGGCCCCGGCTACCGCGACATCTTCACCGTCCTCGACCGAAACCTCAACGCAGCCGACGCCAAGACCGCCAAGGAGCGCTTCGCGAAGCTGCACGTCTTCTCCTGGATCGTCGGTCACAACGACGGCCACTCCAAGAATTACTCCCTCACCCATGTGCCCGGTCGTAGCGTGCTTGCCCCCTTCTACGACCTCAACAGCTCGCTCCCGTTCATACAGCGAGAGCAAGTCCTCGCGCATGACCCTGCAGTGTTCGACAACGTCGAGCTCGCCTTCGCCGTCGACGGCTTGAACACCCTCGGCACTTTCAACGCCGACAGCATCAAACGACTCGAAGCCGACGCCGGGCTTACCGAAGGGCACCTGCGGGAGCACGCCCTCCAGATCGCCGCAGGCATCCAGCCCGCCGTCGCTGTCGTCACCGAATCGCTCCCCGATCGCCTCAAAGAGCTCCCCGCCGTCACGCTCTACCCGCACGCAACGTACACGCAGACCCGCAGAGTCATCGACATCCTCGCCTGAGCGGGCCACCGCCCTGAGGGCAACATCGCCCCGGGACGCAGGGTGACGTGAATCCGCGCTGCCGCACGAGCAGCCAGCCGCCCCCGAGACCGCGACGACGATCTCGCGGAGGGGCGCCGACGAAACACCGGGTGCCCGTACCTGATCAGGCGAACGGATGCCGCCGGCCCCTTGCGACATGAGTAGTCGCCCCGACAGTTGCTCGGACAGCCGAGACGGAGGGAATCGCGGCTCTTCGGACATTCGGTGGGGGTGAGGCTCGCCGGGTGAGGTCGCGGGGGTAGGGGTCGAGGTCCCCGAGGATCAGTAGCGCCAACTGCTGTTCCATCACGAGGACCTCGACGTGTCTCACCATAGTTCGGGGCGCGCCGACGCGCGCTCTGCCGCTTGCCCGTGTTCGCGCTGCGATCTTCTGCTCGGCATCGACGGCGTACATGTCGAGCATGTCGATAGGCGCGCGACCGTGATGGTCGTGACGGTCTCCAGCCCGCCGGGCCCGGTCGGCTGCCCGGGTTGCGGGGTCGTGGCGACCGGCCGTGGCCGACGCCACCGAATGTCCGAAGAGCCCTGATGGTGCTGGGCTGTGGCTGGTGGTGCGAACGTGACCCTTGCCCCTGACTGGCTTCGTGCCTTTGCGTGGACTTGTCCGCTCGGTGCAGCCGGCCCCGGCCCGAGTGGGAGCGACTGGCCCGATCAGGAGCTTGACCGTTGAGCGTTGGAGCGCTCTTCGTGTCCCATCTACAGTCCTGCCGATTCTCCGACCCTGGACCGGAACCACGTCCCGTCCTGGCAAGGAGAAGAACGCATGAACAGTCTGACCGATCTGGTCGACGTCGTCATCGGCGTTGACACGCACGTCCTCACTCACACCGCCGCGGTGATGGATGCGGGCACTGGCGGTGTGCTCGCTCAGCTCACCGTTGACGCGACCGCGGCCGGCTACGCCGAGCTGGTCGGGTTCGCGAACGCTCACGGGAGTTCGCGAACGCTCACGGGAGCCTGCGGGCATGGGCGATCGAGGGCACGGGCGGGTACGGAGCCGGGCTCACCCGCCATCTCGAGGCGCAGGGCGAGCTGATCGTGGAGCTCGATCGCCCGGAGCGGGCACACCGTCGTAACGGCGCGAAGTCCGACCCGCTGGACGCGATCCGCGCCGCTCGTGAAGCTGTCGCGCGTCAGACTATGTGGCANNGNTAGTTGAGTCCTGAACGGAGNGTCCGACATGGGAAGACCACCNGTGATTCCGGTGGAGAAGAAGACGAGGATCGTGCTGAGCATCCTNGCCGGCGAGATCACGATCGCTGAGGCCGCGCGCCGNGAGAAGGTCAGNGAGCAGTCGATCGGNCGGTGGAAGGCTGACTTCCTCGAGGCGGGGAAGACGGTCCTCGCGGCNGGCAAGTCGGGTCCNTCGACGCGTGAGCAGCAGCTCGANGCCGAGGTCGCGGATCTGACNCANGCGCTGGGTGAGGCNGCGGTCGAGATCCGGGTGTGGAAGAAGAGCGCCGAGGGCCGCTTGGGCCCTTCGAGGACCTCGAGGTGATCCGCGTCNAGGCGGGCATGTCGACNNCGAGGTTCTGNCANCTGATCGACATGCCCGAGCGNACNTGGCGGCGCTGGCAGGCTAAGGCGAAGGTTGCGCAGCCACCGAAGGGCCCGTGGCCGCAGCCGGCCAGGGACGCCGCCCGCCCGCTGGTCACGGGGCATGCGCTCAAGAAGCCGGAGTGGGGTCATCGGAAGATCTGGGCGATGACCCGTCACGACGGGCACCGGGTGTCGCAGGCGACCGTGCTGCGGCTGCTGCGCGATGACGGGCTGATCCTGCCGTCGGAGTATCAGAAGCAGCGCCGTGAGCTTGCGAAGGACCGCAAGGCCGCGTTCGCGCGCACCCCGACCGGCCCGAACCAGGTGTGGCAGCTGGACTTCAGCGAGTTCGAGACCACCCAGGGCGGCACGTGGCGGATCGCGGGGTGCCGGGACTGGTTCTCCAAGGTCGAGCACCCGTTCCATACCTCGCCCACGGCGAACCAACACGACGCGATCGCGGCGATCGAACTCGCCCTCGCCGACTACGAGCGCATGTTCGGGCACCCGCTCGTCGACCGATGCGAGGTCGACGAGGAGACGGGGGAACTGCTGCCGGTCGTGACGATCGTCACTGACAACGGTGGCCCGTTCCGGTCGCTGAACTTCGAACTGTTCATCATGCGCCACCCCGAGCTGCGGCACGTGCGCACCCGGGTGAAGTCACCGGGACAGAACGGGTCACGCGAACGCGGGTTCGGGACGCTGAAATACGAGCGGCTGTTCCTCGACGACATCCCCGACGCCCTGGAGCTCGTCGACCGCGCCGAGGACTACCGGACCGAATACAACACCGTCCGCCCGCACGAGGCGATCGCCTGGAACCGGCCCCTGGAGGTGCACCTGGGCCTCGCCGACCCCACCATCCCCAACTTCGAACGAGAAGATTTCCTGCCAACTACTTGACGCGGGACAAGCACAGCCGGATAGATGTCGTCGGCTACGCTCGTTCCCATTCGCGTACTTGATCGATCTGGGGGAAACAATGGAGTTTGCGGACCGTCTTAGCGCGCTGGCGGCCAAGGTGAGGAACCAGGCCGATGCGATCGGCACGGAGGAGGCCACGAAGAACGCGTTCGTGATGCCATTCATCTCGACGATCCTCGGCTATGACGTGTTCGACCCGCTCGAGGTTGTACCGGAGTACACCGCCGATGTCGGGACGAAGCGGGGCGAAAAGGTCGACTACGCGATCGTTCGCAACGGTGAGGTGCAGATCCTCATCGAGGCGAAGGCGTCACTCGGGCAGTTGAAGATCGAACACGCCTCGCAGCTGTTCCGCTACTTCTCCGTCACGAACGCACGCCTCGCGGTCCTTACAAACGGTGTCGTGTGGCAGTTCTACACGGACCTCGACGCCCCGAACCGCATGGATTCGAAGCCGTTCCTGGTCCTCGACTTGCTCGAGATCGACGAGACGCTAATCCCCGAGATTCAGAAGCTCAGCAAAGACAGTTTTGATCTCGACTCCATCATCAGCACCGCGGAGGAGCTGAAGTATGTCGGCGCGCTGAAGCGCGAGATCGCCGCACAGTTCCGTGCGCCATCCGACGAGTGGGTCAAGTTCTTCACGTCGCGCGTCTACGAGGGATCGTTCACGGCTCGGGTGCGGGAGCAGTTCACGACACTGGTTTCGAAAGCGTCGCGGCAGTTCCTGACCGAGAGCGTCAACGACCGTCTCAAGACCGCCCTCGGTGCGGTCACGCTCCCTGCAGCCGATGCCCCGGTGATAAGCCTCGATCCACCGATGAGCCGTAGTTGCGCCGGGGCGGCATGATCGGTGCGCGGTGACGTGTCGAGGGCAGGGTTGAGTTCCGGGCGTCGCATCC